>DAPKRP010000589.1:0-2858 GCA_031800515.1 Polyangiaceae bacterium LLY-WYZ-14_1
CCGAGGGCTCGCGCGGGATTCCTCGACACCCTCTCAGGGTCCGGCGTCTGCCGGCCCCTGGCTTGGCTCATCCCGCCAATCCCCTATGCCGAAGACGACAGCGATGCCCCATCGACGGCCCGCGGGCGTCGGCTCCGGGGACGAGGTGGCGCCCCTCGGGCCCCTGGCGGTTCCGGGGTTGGCGGGGGCGGCCGAGGTTTGATACCGCTGAACGAGTTTTCATCCGCCGGGTGTGTCCGGCAACACTCCGGGGACTTGGGTCCGGCACCCCGGAAGGGCGGATCGGTGTCCACGGCAAAGCGGCTGCACTATTCCTACGCTGAGTACCTCGGCATGCTCGACCAGAGCGAGCTGAAGCTCGAATACTGCGATGGCGCGGTCTACGCGATGGCCGGCGGGTCCGTGGCCCATGCGGCGCTCTCCGCGAACCTCGTCGCCCTGCTCAAGGGAGCCCTGCCCGAAGGCTGCAAGGTGTTCACCAGCGATCTCAAGGTGCGGATCGCAGCCTCCAACATGTCGACGTTTCCCGATGTGTCGGTGGTCTGCGGACCGGTCGAGACGGCCGACGTCGATGCGAACGCCGTCATCAACCCGGTGCTGCTCGTCGAGGTGACGAGCCGCTCGACAGAGGACTACGACCGGGGCGACAAGCTCAGCCATTACCGACAGCTGCCCTCGCTGCAGGCGGTGCTCTTCGTCTCGCATCGGAGTCGCGACGTCACGCTGGTCGAGCGCACCGCGACCGGCTGGGACGAGCGGATCCGCAGAGGGGGCGAGCGTCTCGTGATCGTCGACCCACCGGCTGCGCTGGCCGTCGACGACATCTACGCGGGCGTCGCCCTCGATCCCGTCTGAGACTTTGGCCACGGGAGGCCCGGGCCGGCCGGGTTCGGAGCGCCGACGCCCGGGGTCGGTCCGGGGTTGGCGGGGGCGGCCTTGGTTTGATACGACTGAATGCGCATTCATTCAGCAGGCGGTGGGGTGCCCCTCGGGGGTCCGGCCACCGCCGCCAGGAGGCCCGGATCGATGGTCCAGACGCCCTATTCGGAAGAGCATGAGCTCTTCCGCCAGCAGGTTCGCCAGTTCGCCGAGAAGGAGCTCGCCCCCCATGCGGACGAGTGGGAGCGGGACCGAATGTTCCCGAACTGGGTCTTCCAGAAGGCCGGGGAGCTCGGGATCCTGGGGGCCCACTATCCAGAAGAGGTCGGTGGCGGGGGCGGCGATTACTGGCTCAGCGTCGTCAAGAGCGAGGAGCTGCCCCGATGCGATGCCGCCGGCGTCACGATGGGGCTCCTAGTCCAGGCGGACATGGCCACCCCGGTCATCGCCGACCTGGGGACGAAGGAGCACATCGACGAATTCCTGGCCCCGGCGATCCGGGGGGAGAAGATCGCCGCCCTGGGGGTCAGCGAGCCCGGGGCCGGCAGCGACGTCGCCGGCATCCGAACCACCGCCCGGAAGGATGGCGACGACTACGTCATCAACGGGTCGAAGACCTACATCACCAACGGGACCCGGGCGGACTTCGTCACCCTGCTCTGCAAGACCGACCCGGATGCCGGCCACGCCGGGATCTCGGTCATCCTAGTGCCCACGGACCGGCCGGGCTTCCAGGTGTCGAAGAAGCTCGAAAAGGTGGGCAACCACGCGAGCGACACGGCCGAACTGTTCTTCGAAGATGTGCGGGTGCCCCAGCGCTTCCTTCTGGGACAGGAAGGCCAGGGATTCGTCTACCTGATGCAGAACTTCCAGTCGGAACGGGTGATCGGCTGCACCAGCGCGCTGGCCGGGGCGAAGCTCGCCTTGGACCGAAGCGTCGACTGGGGCCGGGAACGCCACGCCTTCGGCAAGCCGCTCATCAAGCGCGAGCTCTGGCAGCAGACCTTCGTCGACCTCTACACCAAGTACGAGGCGGCCCTGGCCCTGACCTACAAGGCCGTCGACCACTACAACCACGACAAGTATGTGCGCAAGGCCGAGGTCACCTTCGAGACCACCCGCCTGGTCAGCATGGCGAAGGCCTACGTCGGAGACGTCACCGCCGAGATCATGGACAAGTGCCTCCAGTTCCACGGCGGGATGGGCTACCTGGAAGAGCTCTGGGTCGGCCGGGCCTGGCGGGACGCCCGCCTCTTCCGCATCGGAGGCGGCGCCACCGAGGTCATGCGCTACGCCACCGCGAAGATCATGGGGCTCTAGGCGTGCGGGGGGTGCGGCCTCTTCTCGCCGATACGGCCACGAACGAAAACGCCCCCGGGTCGAGGGACCCGGGGGCGTTCGAGCATTCAGACGGTCGCCGGCTGGGTCAGCTGGCGGGGGTGCAGGTGTTTTCTTCGCCGTCCTCGAAGGTGTCGAAGGGGACGCAGCCGAAGTTCGGGCCGTTAAGGTCACCGGAGAAGTCACCCAGATAGCCGCACTGGCCATCGGGACGGCAACAGCCCGGGGCGGTCGACGTGTCCGAGGGGGGCACGTTGAAGGTGATCGAGGGGCATTCGTCGTCTTCGGTTCCGGGCGTACCGTCCGGTCCCGGAGTCAGGTCGCCGGGCTGGTCGAGCTCGATGCAGCCGGCTTCGCAGGAGATGGCGGTGATGACGGAGCAGATCGGGATCTCGCCGCCGCTCACCGTGCCGCCGCAGGCCGACGTCACGTCGTCCGCGCAGCAGCCCGGGATGGTGATCAAACCCCCGACGTTCGGGAAGTCCATGCAGCTCGTGGCACCGCACATGACGGGCATGTCGTCGTCGTCGTCGTCGCCCGCCATCATGTCGTCGTCGTCGTCGCCGGCCATCATGTCGTCGCCGCCGTCGTCGCCGCAGGCGGTGGTCAGCCCGGCGAGGGCCAGCAGGGCCAGCAGAAGC
>DAPKRP010000590.1:0-3683 GCA_031800515.1 Polyangiaceae bacterium LLY-WYZ-14_1
GGCGTCGACGGACGGTCACCAGGGGTCGGATCTTCGCCAGGGTGGCGCGACCGATCCCCTGTACCCGGAGCAGATCTTCGACCCGGCGAAAGCCCCCGAGGCGGGTCCGGAGCGCCACCACCGCCGCCGCGCGAGCGGGGCCGATGCCCGGCAGGGCGACGAGATCCGATTCGGAGGCCGCGTTCAGGTCGAGGCGGGTCGGCTGCGTGTCCTCCGCGGCCTCGCCGTCCGCCGCTTGGGCGGAGGACGGTGCCGGAGCGAGGACGAGGCCCAGGCCGAGGGCGACGACGGCGAGGACCCGGCGGAGGGGCCCGGCGAGCACGGCGCCACCCATCAGGCCACCCTCGCCGTCGCGTCCAGGCGGTCCGCCTCCCGGCTTCGGAGGGAAGCCGGGGCGGCATCCGCCGGCCGCGGGTCCCGAATCTGGAGTTGGCCATTCGTCGGCATGGCGTCGAGGTAGATGTTCGTGCTGCCGTCCTGATTCCGGAAGGCCGCGCCGACGCGGACCCAGACCTTTCGCTGGTCTCGGGGGCGTTCGACGATCGTGTAGACGATCTGGTGGGATGCCGGGCCCCGGGAAGGCGAGGTCGGCGGCTCGGTGGGACGTTCGTTCATGGTTCCTCCTGCCCCCGACGGGTGCCGGAGGCGACCGGAGGAGGTTCATCCGCCGTGCCGGACGGGTTGCTCAACGATGCCGAGGGGCTGCGGCCGGAGCCGACGACGGCCGCCGCCGGCCCGCCGCCGGTCGCCAGCGATCTTGAGAGGCCGAGACGTCGGTGGCAGAGTCTCGCCGGTCCGGGCCGGAGCGCGCCCGGGCTCGACGAATCGGAGCTTCATGAAGGTCGCCCTCTCTGCCGACGCCCTCCCCAACGTCTCCGCCGATCTCCTCGCCGTGCCCCTAGGGGGCGATGCCCCCCTCCAGGAAGACGTCTTCAAAGAGCTCGATGGCCTTCTCGGCGGCGACCTCGCTCGCCTCGCGAAGGACGAAGGCTTCCAAGGAAACGCCGGCGAGACCCTGCGGGTGCCGGTCCCCGGCGATGCCCTCAAGGCCCGCTGGCTCCTCCTGGTCGGCTTCGGTCCGAACGCCGCCGCCGAGCCCTCGGCGCTCCGGCGAACCGCCGCCGCCGCGGTGAGCGGGGCGAAGGCCCAGCAGAGCATCGCCGTCGTCGCCCCCGTCCCGGAAGAGAACGCGGTCCGAGCGGCGGCGGAAGGCCTTCGGCTGGGCGCCTACCGGTTCGACGAGCTCCGCTCCAGCGACACGAAGCCGAAGACCCCGCCGCCCCGGAGCGGTCTCGTCGTCGTCGACGACAAACGCCGCAGCGACCTGAAGAAGGCCCTCACCGCGGGGGTCGCCGTCGCCGACTGCGTCAACGTCGCGCGGGACCTCGTCAACCGCCCACCGAACATCCTGAACGCGGTCGCCATGGCCGACTTCGCCAAAGAAAAGGCGCAGGAAGTCGGGCTCAAGTGCACGGTGATGACGAAGGCGCAGCTCGTCCGGCAGAAGATGAACCTCTTCCTCGCCGTCAACCAGGGCAGCGAGAACGAGCCGCGACTCATCCACCTGGTCCACAAGCCAGCCCGACCGAAGGCCAAGGTCGCCTTCGTCGGGAAGGGTCTGACCTTCGATTCCGGCGGTCTCTGCCTCAAGCCGCCGAAGGCGATGGCGGACATGAAGTGCGACATGGCGGGAGGAGCGGTCACCATCGCCACGCTGCTCGCGGCGGCCAAGTTGAAGCTGCCCATCGAAGTGCACGGTCTGATCGGCGCGACGGACAACATGACGGGCGGGGGCGCCTACCGTCCCGGCGACGTGTTCACCGCGCGTTCCGGGAAGACCGTCGAGATCATCAACACGGACGCGGAGGGGCGGCTCGTTCTGGCCGACGTCCTCTCCTACGCGACCGAGCTCGGCGCCGACTACCTCATCGACCACGCCACCCTGACCGGTGCCTGCATCGTCGCCCTCGGCCCCTGGCGGGCGGGGCTCTATGCCAACGACGACGAGTTCGAAGCCCGCTACCGGGAGGCCGCGGAGGAGGCGGGGGAAAACTTCTGGCGCCTGCCCTTGGACGCGGAGCTGCGGGAGATGCTCAAGAGCGACGTCGCCGACGTCAAGCATGTCGGCGACGCCTTCGGGGGCAGCATCACCGCCGCGCTCTTCCTACAGGAGTTCGTCAAGGACAGCCGTTGGGTGCACCTCGACATCGCCGGCCCTGCCTTCCAGAGCAGCCCCCACGGGCTCCATCCCAAAGGCGGCACCGGATTCGGGGTGGCCACCGCTCTCCGCTTTCTCGAGGCTCTCTCCACCTAAAAGGGACGGGCCGAGGGCCCCGTCCCTTCGGGTACGTGGACGTGGACGTGCACGTCCTCGTGCATGTACACGTAATCGTGCACGTCCACGTCTTCGTGCACGTGCACGTCTACGTGGCTCGGCTCCGCGGCGACCGAGATTTTGAGCGACCCTCTTCAGAGGCGATAAGGGAAGGTCACCTGGAAGGACGGCCGCTTGAAGCGGGGAAAGCGCGCCCGGCGCACCGCTCGGGCGATGCAGGACCCCTCCGGCGTGCCGGCGAACTGCCCCTGGACCCGGGCGTTGGTCACCCGACCGCTGCTCCCGTCGACGGTGACCTGGGTCATCGCGACGCCGGATTGGCCCTGGCCGCAGGAGCGAACCGCCCCTTCGACGCTCCGGAGGGCGCGGGCGACCTGCTCCCGGGAGGGCGTCTCGGGAAGGTTCTCGGCGGGGGCGGCCGCTGCCTGTCCTCCGCCGCCGGAGCGCTTGCTGCCGCCGCCGAGGGCACCGTTCAGCAGGTCGTCGATATCGTTGCCCCGGCGGCTGCCGCTCCGGGAAGAACCGGAGGACGCGCTGGCGGAGCCGGAGGCGCCCCCCCGGTCGTCCGCATCGTCGCTGCCCCTCCGGGAGCGGCCGCTACGGGCCCGCCGACTGGAGGACGAGGACCCGGAGGTGCTGCCTTCGGAGGCTTCCCCATCGTCGCCTTCGGCGCCGTCCGCCTCGGCGTTGTCCCCCGAGGCCTCTGCCGACCCCTCTTCCTCGTCCGCCCCGTCCTCCGCCGGGGCCCCGGCCACCTGGGTGCTCCCCGGGGAGCCGTCGCCGGGGGCGCTCCCCGGGGGCGCGGTGAGCTGGGCGGTCGGCTGGGGCTCGGGCCGCATCAGAAATGCGACGGCGACGACGGCTGCCGCCAGCAGGCCGAAGCCGCCGAGGATGGCGACGACCAAGGTGGTGCGGTTGCCCTTGTCCGGCTCCGCCGCCGGCGCGAGCACCGGTGAGCCCAGGGACGATGCGCCGAGCCCCGGGCTGGCTCCTCCGATGGACAGCAGGTCGTCGACCCGCTTCCCGTCGGACTTCTGACCTTCCGCTCCGCCGAGGGCGCTCGTCGCGCTGGCCAGCGCCCGGATGTCGATGAGACCCGACCCTTCCGTGAGGCCGCCCCCGCCCGCGCTGGACCCGGAGGACGGGGCGTAGGCAGCGCCGCCCCCGCCGCTCCCGCTCGCCCGGGCGGCCGTCCCCGTGCCCGCGGCGACGGCCGGGGCCGCACCGCCTCCGGCGTCGCCGGGGCTCCCGGCCAGGGCCTGGAGGTTCTGAAGCGAGAAAAGGACGCTGTTTTCGTTTCGCTGCCCGGTCAGGTTCGGTCGGCTGGCGCCCGTCGGGCGGGACGGGG
>DAPKRP010000591.1:0-3606 GCA_031800515.1 Polyangiaceae bacterium LLY-WYZ-14_1
CCGGCCGCCGCCTCCCGGAAGGCCCGGCGGGCCCCCTCCCGGTCGCCGATCGCCAGGTAGGCGATGGCGAGGCGGGCGGCCTTTTCCGCCTGCGGCAGGGGGGCGGTGCGGATCTCGGCCTCGAAGCGACCGCTCTGGGCCGCCCGGCGGGCGAGGTCGCCGGCCTCGACCGTCGCCTCCCCCCGCTCCAGGCAGATCGCCAGGCCGAGCTCGGCCCGGGCCCCCGGCCGGGTGCCCTGCCGGAGCACCTCCCGATAGGCGGCGATGGCCGAGGCCAGGTGCGCCGGTCCCAGGGCGGACAGGACGTCCCCATAGAGCAGGTAGAGCCGGGTGCGGCGGCCGCCCTCCGGGAGGCGGCCCACCTGCCGCTCGAGGAGCTCGGCGGCGAGCTGGTAGGAGCCGGCGCGGGCCGCGAGACCGGCGGCGAGCTCGCCGACGTCCGCCTGGTCGAGGGCGTCCGGGCTCGCCCGGAGGGCGCGCTCGACGGAGAGCACGGCCTCTCGAAGCTGCCCGGCGCGGCCATGGGCGGTCAGGAGCACCACGTGGGCCTCGGGCCGCCCGGGAAGGCGCTCGGCGGCGGCGGTGGCCCGGAGGACCGCCTCGTCGAAGCGCCGCCGCGCGAGGGCGTCTTCCGCCCGGGCGACCTCGTCCCGGTAGGCGCGGAGCCCCGGCTCCCGCACCTCGTCCCAGAAATCCGAGTCGGCGCCTGCCGGGAGCGGAACGGCGAGCCAGGCCAGGGCCAGGAGGGCGGCGGAGCGGGTGGCGCGCCTCACCGCCGGGCATCCCGGGGCGTATCGAGGGCGTCGAGCAGGTCCCCGTCGATCGCCTCCCGGGCGACCACCCGTTCCCCGTCGTGGTCGGCGCGAAACCGTTCCGCCGCCGCCTCTCCGGCCACGGGGATCAGGTCGTGGCCCATCGGGCCGACGACGTCGGAGCCGACGACGTAGCGCACCTGGTCGACGGGGCGCGGCGCCTGCTCGTAGTAGGCGGTGACCCAGGGGTCCGTCGCGCCCCGGCCCCGGGGGCCCGCCAGCCAGCGGAACAGGCACTTCGGGGAGTCGAAGGCCACCGGGTCTCCCTGCCGGTCCGTCGCGCCGGCCCGGAAGGCCGGGGCCATGTCCGTGCGCATGCCGCATCGAGCGCAGCGCGGGGAGGCGGCCGGGCTCGTCCCGGACGAGGAGGCCGTGCCCCCGCGGTCTCCGTCGCAGCCCCCCAACGCGGAAAGGGCGACCAGGGCGGCCGCGAGCCACCGGCGGCCGGGGCTCATCCCGCGCCTCCCCCGAAGAGGGGAGCGCCGGAGGTGAGCACGGCCCAGCGGGCGACGGGCCAGGCGGCGACGACCAGCACGGTGACCCAGCTCGCCGCCGACCAGCCCGCCAGTCGACGCGTCTGGGACCGGGCTTCCTCGGGCTCGCTGACCCGGGGGGCGAGGCCCTCGACGAGGCCGACGGCGAGGCCGAGGACCGTCGCGAAGAACAGGGCCCCGAAGAGGGGCCAGCCGATCCCGAAGACGTCCCCGTGGAGCAGGCAGAAGGGGCAGGCGTGCCCCGGCGTCTCGTAGGCGTGGGGGGCGACGTAGCCGGTGACGGCGGGGAGGGCGAGCGCGCCCCCGAGGAGGGACAACCCGGCCACCAGGAAGGCACCTGCCCGCCCCGGCCGCCGTCGCGCGGCCAGGGCACCGGCGGCCCCGGCGGCGAGGAGCGCGGCGAGGGCTCCGGCCACCCCCCGGCCGACCGGGGCATCGAGCAGGGCACCCGCCAGGAACGGGGAGCCCCCCCCGGCGTCGAGGCTCGCGCTGCAGCAGGTCGCCACCACCGACAGGTCGAGCTCGAGGGCGAAGCCCGTCGCGAGCCCGAGGTCGACCAGCAGGAGGGGAGCCAGGGCGAACAGGGCGAGGAACTTGCCTCGGGTGAGCGTCGCGCGGGTCATCCGGAGGTCCAGGCGGTGGACCACCACCCACAGGGTCGCGGCAGCGGCGGCGGCCCAGGTCACGGCGAGGGAGGGGAAGCCGGCGGCGGTCGATCCGAACACCCCCCATGCGCACATCGCACCGGCGATGGCATCGGCCAGATGGTCCGCGGCCACCACGGTGAGCGCCAGGTTCGCCAGGCACAGGACGAGGGCCGCCTGGACGATCGTGGCCACGAGCTCGGCGCGACGCTCGAGGGCGAGCTGGCCCTCCGCCAGGCTGGCCACCCGCCAGTGCCGGACCACCTGGGCCGCGATGAGGACGCCGTAGAGCACCAGGGCGGCGACGGCGATGCCGGAGACCACCCGGGCCAGGAGAAGGGGTTGCAGCAGATTCGTCAGCAAGGCTCTTCGGTCACTATGGGGGCGTCCCCCGGGGTTCCGCCAGGCGTCCATCCTCCATGCGGAGCACCCGTCCCACCGCCCGGTGCGCCGAGGTCCGGGGGTCGTGGGTGGCGGCCAGGATGGTCCGCCCCTCGGCGCAGAGCGCGGCCAGGTGGTCGAGCACGACGCCGGCGCTGTCCCGGTCGAGGTGCGCCGTCGGCTCATCCAGCAGGAGGATGGGGGGGTCGAGGACCAGGGCCCGGGCCAGGGCGCCCCGCTGCCGCTGCCCGCCGCTCAGGCGTTCGACCCGACGGCCGGCGAGCTCCCCGAGCCCGAAGCGTTCCAGGAGCGCCTCCGCCCGCCGTCGTTCTTCCGGTCGGGCCCCCCCCGTCGGGACCGTCGGGAGCAGCACGTTTTCCGCCAAGGTCATCCCCGGGAGCAGCCCGAGGTCCTGGAAGACGAAGCCCACCGTCCGTCGGCGGCGGAGGGTCCGGTGCCGGTCCCGGAGGTGGACGATGGGCTCCCCGGCCTGCCGCACCTCGCCCCGGGTCGGGACGATCATCCCGCCGAGGAGGCCTAGGAGGGTGGTCTTCCCGGAGCCGCTCGGCCCCTCCAGGGTCCAGAAGACGCCCGTCGGCACGGACAGGGACAGCTCCGCGACGGCGTGGACGCGCCGGTCCCCGTCCCGATAGCGCTTGGTGAGGTCGGCGCAGCCCAGCGCCTCGCCCGCCGGGGCCTTCATCGTGGGGCCCCCGCGCCGGAGGACGCCCGCGGCGTGTCCGGCGGCGCCCTCACCCCGCCCCCCGCAGACTCTCGTGAGGGTCGCGCATGGCGGCCCGCCAGGCGGGCACGAGGCCGACGGCGACGAAGGGCACCACCAGGACCCCCACCACCGTCGCCAGGACCCCCAGGTCGAGGGACGGAACCAGCGTGAAGGGGGGATACAGATCGCTCCAGCCGAGGATCGCTCCCGCCAGGCCAGGGGCGCGCAGCAGGTGGACGTAGGCGTAGGCGAGGACCAGCCCGACCCCGACGCCCCCGGCGGCGATCACGCCGTTCTCCCAGAGCCGGGAGGCGAGGACGTCGCCGGTTCCCCAGCCCACCGCCTTCAGCACGCCGATCTCCCGGCGCTCCCGGGCGTCGAGGCCGGTGAGCCGGTCCCAGGCGAGGAGCAGGAAGGCCGCCAGGGCGGGGAGCAGCATCGCGGCGACGAGCCCTCCCCGGGTCCCGAAGGTCAGGGCGTAGACCCGTCCGAGAAGGCTTCGGTCGACGACCCGGGCTCCCGGGAACATCCCCCCCACCCGTTCGGCGATC
>DAPKRP010000592.1:0-9336 GCA_031800515.1 Polyangiaceae bacterium LLY-WYZ-14_1
CTGGTCCTCCGCCGCCGCCGGCGCCGGGCCTGAGCCCCGAGCCCCAACCCACCTGACCGCGTGAACGGCCGCCTCCCTCCGGGGGGCGGCCGTTTGCCGTTTCCGGCATCGGAAGTCGGCCGTTGCCCCGGAGGCTGCGGCAAGTGCAGGGTAGCGGCGATGCGCCGATCTCGGATCGTGACAACGATTGTCCTGGGCGGGCTCGCCGCCCTTCTCGCCGCCGTCGCCACCGCGGGCGCCACGACGCCCTTGCGTTCGACCTCCTGGGCCCTGCACTGCGGCGGCAGCGCGGCCTGCGAACGCGGGGCGGGCGACCCGGCGACGACCTTCGGCTTCGCGAAGAAACACCTGGCGGGCGCCAGCCGGTGGCTCAAGGGGCTGCGCTTTCGCGGCCCCCTGGTCGAAACTCGGGGCACGGACTACCTCGCCCGAATCCAGGGCTGCGTCGACGACGGTGGATGCTCCTGCGAGCCGCCCTGCGGCTGCCTGTCCTACGCGACCCCGCCGGTCCGTTGCAGAGACTCAGCGCCCGACCTGGGTTCCGCCGGAGAGCCCCTGGACGCGCTCCGATCCCGTGGGGTGACCTGCGAGAACTATTGTGAGATCTATGGGATGGGGGACCCGTCGACCCTCGCCAACTATGCGACGCGGCGTCTCGGCGGCGAGGTCGACTCCCGGCGCCTGCTGCTCAAGGCGTCCCTCTTCGCCGGGCGCCGGGCGAACCTGTTTCGGCTCGACCGACCCTTCCAGTTCGCCGACTCAGCGACGGGCCGGATCACGGACCTAGACCGCGCCTGGAACGACCTCGTGGCGACGGCTGTCCACGAGATGTTCCACGCCATCCACGCGGCCTACTTCGAACGGCGCCAGGCGCAATGGATCTCCGAGGGCACGGCCGAGGCGGTTGCCAAAGCCTATTTGAAGCGCTCCGGACGAGACCCGAACATCCAGCCGCCTCACTACGACGATAGGACGCTGACGGAGCTCGATTACGACGCCGAGCACTTCTGGTGGTCCCTCGGGCAAGACCTGGGACCCCGGAAAGCGCGAGACATCATCGGCTACCTGCATCCGCTCTTCCGGGACCCGCCGGCCTCGGGCCAGGAGCGGATGGCCTGGCTCGATGAACGACTGCGGGACCTCCGGCCCCGGGGGGAGGAGGGTTTCGGCCGCTATTTCCCCACCTTCGTCGCCCGCCATACCCTCGATGCCACGGCCTGTTTCGATGATGTGACGGAGCTCGAAGTAGGCCTGACGCGTCGCCGGGAGCGAGCGACGGGCCAGCTGCCCGCGCTCGGGATCCGCGCCTACAACGTTCGGGTGTCGGGTCCGGCCGGGATCCGGGCCGGCCTCCGGATCGCCCTCCGACGGACCCAGGGCAGGAGCGACGATGAAAGCTCGTTGCACCTGATCGTCGACGACGCCCGCTACGACCGACCGAGCCGCGGTGAGGAGAAAAACGTCTTCCTCCGGTCCGTGGCGCCGGGGGAACGGCAAGAGGTTCTGGTTCGCGTCGTGAACGTCGAAGAGAACGAGCCGGAGCACACCGCGCCCACCGGTTTCGTCTTGGAAGTCGAGCTCGAAGGCGTGCCCTCCTGCCATCCGGACCGGATGGCGCTCGCGCTCTCGGATCGACTGCCGCCGCCGCCCTTTCCGCCCGACGCCGACGACGGGCACCTCGCCCCGGGGGAGAGCGCGCTTCGGCTGAGCGGCCTCATCGACGATGGCGGAGACGCGTGCGCTCATGGGATCGGAACCCTTTCCGTCGGCTCCTCGGCGCTCCGGGGGCGCGGGGTGAACGTCGACGCGATCGCCGGCGCGGAGGCTGCCCAGCGGGAGCTCCAGGCGCTGCAGGCGATCGCCGCCGAGAGGGCGCTGACCCCGGCAGAACGCCGCCGGCAACGCCGGGCCGAGCGCCGCCTCCGCCGGATCGTCGAAGCGCCCGAAGGCGAGGCGAACGCCACCCTCCTCCACGTATTCAGCCCGCATACGATCACCTGGCAGCTAGGAGCACCGCCGGGGCCGACGGGGACGGAGCACGCTGGCCTGGGTGGCTGGCAGCCGAACACCGCCGCGCACGTCTACGTGCTGCTCCCGGGCCAGCGACCGGAACGCCTGCGCCCAGGCCGGAGCTATCGCGCCATCGCCGTCGCCCCCGGGCTGGATGGCGGGACTACCGAGCTTCCGCGCGCACCCACCACGCCAGGCTTCTACTCCGCCTGGCGTGGTCGTCACGTGCGCGTCCCGTTGAGCCCGGCGGAGCTGGAGGCATGCGAGAACATCCGCGCCCACGCCGCCCGGGCGGCCGCCCAAGCGGGACGGCCGCCGCCGACCCAAGTCTGCCAGGGCGGCATCCTCTTTGGCGGGACCACGGAGCTGTTGACCGGGTCCCTGGAGGGCGAGGTCGAGGTGGAGTCGATCACCGGTGGCGTCGTCGTTGGGGCGCTTCGTCTGCAGGGCACCGGCACCCTGACGACCAGAACCTCGGAGCTCATCGAACGGAACGGCCAGGTCCGCGACGCCCGAACGACGAAGTCCACGCGGCGCGGCCCCATCACTCTGGAAGGCCGCTTTCGGGCACCCGCCGACATCACGAACGGCCCCCTGGGTCCCTTCGGTCACACGGTTCGCCTGCCGCGAGCCGGGCGCCGGCGGTAGTCGCTTCCGGTCGACCGACTGGGGCGCTCACTCGAGGCGGAAGCCGAGGAGGCGGCCCTGGGTCGCGCCGTCCTTGTCGCAGGTGTTGAGGTAGAGATCGGAACCCCGGAGCAGGGGGCGCACGTAGCGGTTTCCGCCGTCCGTGATCGGCTGCCGGATCACGACGGCACCGTCCCGGATACGGACGACCCACAAGGTGCCAGGACCTCGGTTGCGGTCTCGTTCGACCTCGAGGACCGCGACGTGGGTCTCGCCGTCGAGCTCCACGAGAACGGGGCGACCCGGGTGGTGGCGAAAGGCGGAGACGGCGGCAGAGCTGGCCGGGTCGGGAACCTGCCAGCGAGGACGGAAGGTGGGATCGCCATCCTCGCCCACCACGATGTCGACGGCATGGATCCCCGCGGGATGCGTGCGGTCGGCGATGAAGGCGGGCAGGACGACGACGGGCGTCCCGTCGACCTCCGTGGCGACGGGCTCGGTCACGAGCGTACCCGCCCAAAACGCGATGCACGGGTCGTTCTCCGTCCCGCAAAAGGGCATCAGCTGCAGGCGTTCGTATTGGACACCCAGGGTCTCCCCGTCGATCAAGTAGAGCGCCCCGTCCTTTCCCGCCTGGACCAGCAGCCGCCCCTCACCCCGGGGGTCGGCGACCACGACCGGCGTGTTGGCGCCGAGGTCCGCGTCGATGGCCCCGTAGCACTCCATGAAGGAAAGGGGACCAGAGGGAGGGGCGCAGTCCGGAAACCTCTGTCCCGCTTCGAGGAGGGGGCGGTCCGTCTCCCGAAAGGCCGGAGCGCCGACCCCGCCGACCAGCGCCGGCTCCCCGGGGTCCAAGCGGGGAATGAACACGTTCGCGCAGGACGCGAGGCAGGCCGGGTCCGGTGCCAGCTCATCGAAGGGGCTGCATAACGCCTCGTCGCAGCCCGGCTCGAGGCGGAGCCCCTCCCCGACCCGAAGGACGGCGTGCGCATAGGCTTGTCGGTCGAAATCGACGCGCCCGTTCCCCGTCGGCACGAGGAGCGAGGGGGGCTCCTCCGGGGTGGCGCCGGGCAGGAGGCGCGGGCCGGCGGCGTTCCAGACCCCACCGCCACAGGTCATCGCGGGGTGCCCGTCGAAGCAGCGATCCTCCGCCGTCGTCAGGAGCAGCCCGCTCCGGGCGGCCGCGAGGGCATCGTCCTCGGCCGAGACCCCACGCCAGGCATCGAGGTCGAGCTCGAATACCCATCCGTGGAAGGGCTGAATGCTCGGACCGTTGCCGAGGGAAACGACGACCTTGCCGAGGGCATCCCGGGCGTTCCGGGGCGGCACCGGGATCAAGGCCGCCCGAAGGAGCTGGAAGCGGGAGTCGAAGGCGATGGTGCGCTCCCCGTCCCAGGTCGGATGGGTGGCGGCGAGGACAAGCTCCGGGAAGGCATCGGAGAACGCCCAGTCGCGGAGGTCGAAGACGGCTACTCGATGACGAATCCGAGTGCTCTCTCGAACGTCCTGCCAGGCGAGGACGGCGTAGCGACCATCCCCGACGATGGCCGGGGTCGCCAGGAGCTCCACGCGCTCCGGCGGGTCCACGGCGATCCGCGTCTCTCGCTCGACGGCGCCGGTCTCCGGGTCGATCCCCTGGATGAGGCCATCCTGGGAAACGGTCAGGACCAGCTCGGTTCCGTCGCCGTCGGTCTCGACGAGAAGTGGGCTCGCGTACAAGCAGCCCGGGGCCGCGTCGGAGACGAAGAGGGGGCGCGCCGAGGGGCTGTCGTTCGGCCCCCCAGCGCCCGCGTCGTCGTCGCCGCAGGCGGCCAGCCCGCCGACGGCCGCGACGGCGGCCAGGACCGCAGCGGAGATCGGCGATGGTCTGGTTTTCCGGAGGGTCACGCGCATTCGATAGGATCCCGTACGTTCAAGGAAGCTCCGCCGTCTCGGCCCGGTCATGGCCATCAGTCTTCCATGAGGCCGCGACGCCCGTCGACTCGGCGTTCCGGGACCGCCCGCGGCAGCTTCTTGCCAACGGAACCAGAACCGGGCACACCCGGCGCGCGTGACCGGCGATCGCCGCGGGACAGAGGGGGGGTTCGTCGACCGGTGGGTCGACGCCGTCTCGGCCCGCCCGGGCTGGTGGGTGCTCGGGGCCGTCGCCCTCGCCGCCGTCGCCCTGATCCCCGCCCCGCGGCTTCGCCTGGATACCCGACTCGACGCCCTGCTCCCGGACGACGCGCCGGCGGTACGAGCCCTCGACGAGCTCTCCGAGCGGGCGGTGTCGAGCTCCCCCCTCTACGTCGTGATCGAGGCGCCGACCCCGGCCCAGGCCTGGGCCACCAGCGAGGCGGTCGCGGGGAAGCTCGCCGGCTGGCCGGATACCCGCCGGGCGATCAACCGGCGGGATGCCCGTTACTTCGAGGAGCGGCGCCTGCTCTTCGTCCCCGCCGACGACCTCGAGAACTTCGCCGATGACATCGAAGCCCGGGTCCAGTGGGAACGATGCGAGGCGGTCCCCGGCTGCGTGAACCTCGTCGACGAGCCCCCTCAGCCGGACCCGGACCGGCTCCGGGAGGTCGTGGTGGCCCTGCCGGAGGTCGCCGCCCTGCGAGGGGTGCTGGGCCCGGACGCCGTCGATCGACTCTTCGCCACCGAAGGCGACCTGAAGGAGGACGGCACGGCGGGCCCGGGCGCAGGCGCCACCGCCGAAAGCGCCTCCGAGCTCCCCCTCGGGGCGCTCTGCAATCCCAAGGGCACGGTCTGCGCCGTCGAGGCCCTGCTCGAGGGATCCCCCCGGGACCTCGACTACGCGGAAGGCGTGCTCGCCCGGGCGGACCGGCTCTTCGCCGAGGTCCGCCGGGAGCTCGAGCTGCCGCCGGAGGTCCGCATCGTCACCAGCGGCCGCTATCGAAACGCGACCCTGACGAAGCAGCACATCGAGACGGACCTTCGGAACACCTCGATCCTCAGCCTGACCTTGGTGGTGCTGGTCCTGGTCGCCCAGTTCCGGGGCCCGCGGGCGCTCGTGCTCTTGCTGGTGCCCCTGGCCGTCGGCGCGGCCTGGGCGGTCGGGGTCATCGCCCTCTGGCACCCGAAGCTCAACGTCATCAGCGCCTTCGTGATGGCGATCCTCGCCGGGCTCGGCGTCGATTTCGGCGTGCACCTGCTGACCCACTACGGGGGCCAACGGGCCCGAGGGGCGGCGCCCGCCCGCGCGGTGCGGGAGACCCTGGCATCCCTCGGTTCGTCGATGGTGATCGCCGCCACCACGACGGGCTGTGCCTTCGCGGCCCTCTCGGCGGCGAGCTTCCGGGGGTTTTCGGAGATGGGGATGCTCGCGGCGGTCGGCATCCTGTTCGCCCTCCTCGCCTTCTTGCTGGTGTTCCCGCCGCTCGCCCTCTGGCTGGACCGGGTCGTCCCGGAGAAGCGTTCGCCGATCCGCCCCTGGCCCTTCCTGGAGGGGCGCAGCCAGATACCCCGGCGGCTCGCCCGCCCGATCCTGGCCGTCGGGGTCGTCCTCGGCGGGCTCGGCCTGATCGTCGGAAGCGGCTTCGAGTTCGAGTACGACTTCAAGAAGCTCCAGTCGAACATCCGCTTCGGCATCCGCTGGAGCGACGCCATGCACGGCACGGCTCGGTCCAGCGTCTATCTGCTGGCGGATGACCCGGAGACCCTGGTCACCACCGCCCAGGCCCTCCGAGAAGAGCACCCCACCCTGGCCCTCGGCGCGGATGAACGGCGCAAGGTACTGGTGCTGACGCCACAGGTTTTCGTCCCCGTCGGCCAGGACGACCGGGTCGAGGCGGTCGCCTACCTTCGGGAGATCGTCGAAGACGCAAGACGCCACGCCAAGGGCCAGACCGCCGAAGCGATCGACGCCTGGGAGCCCTATCTCGACGTGGACGGCCCCATCGTCCCGGACGATCTGCCCGGCTGGGCGGGGGACTTCTTCCGCGAGCGGGACGGGACCTACGGGACCCTTGGCATCCTCTACGTCCGCGCCCAGGGGTCCGACGCGAAGCAGATGGAAGCCCTGGCGAACCAGATGGACCGCTGGCGGGAGCGCTTCCCCGGCGTCCGCTTCGCCTCCCCCGTGGCCCTCATCGGAGAGATCGTCCCGGAGCTCGAAGGGGACGCTCCGGTCATCGTGGGGCTGGCCCTCGCCGGGCTGTTTCTGGCCACCGTGGTCGTCGGCCGGTCGGTCCGGCGGACGGCGCTGGTGATGGCGCCGACCTTCCTCGGCATCGCCCTCGGGCTCGGCGGCATGGTCGCCCTGGGGATCAAGCTGAACTTCTACAACATGCTCATCCTGCCGCTGGCCTTCGGGATCGGGGTCGACGGCGCGATCTACCGGGTCTGGGCCGAAGACGAGGGACGGGCCCTCGGCACGAACCGACCGGCGGAGGCGAGCACCCGGGCGATCCTGGGCTCGACCCTGACCACCGTCGCCGCCTTCGGAAGCCTGGCCGTCGCCCAGAACCCCGGCCTCGCCAGCCTCGCCCATCTGGCTCTGGTCGCCATCCCGGTGACCGTCTTCTCGAACCTGGTCTGGCTGCCGGCCCTGCTCCGCCTACGCCGGCCGGACTGAGGCCTCGTGCTAGACCGGCGGGTCATGAATCGGAACGCCTCGCTCGGACTCCTCGCTGCGCTGGCCGCCCCCCTGGCCCTCGTCGGCTGCGGCGGGGACGACGGGGACGGAGGTCGCCCCATGGTGCCCGACGACCGGGAGCCCTGCGCCGAGCGCAATCCCCGCCGGGACGTCTTCTTCGGGGACCTCCACGTTCACACCCGCCTGTCCTTTGACGCCTATCTGAACGAGGTCCGGGGCACGCCGGCGGACGCCTATGCCTTCGCCCAGGGGGCGCCCCTCCGGCTGCCACCCCTCGATGCGAGCGGCGAGGGTACGGTCGAGGTGCAGATCGACCGACCCCTGGATTTCGCCGCCGTCACCGACCACGCCGAGTACCTCGGTGAGATCGACGCCTGCACCGACCCGGGTTCTCCGATCTTCGACACGACCTTCTGCATGGACTTCCGGGCGGTGGAAGGGCAGCTGGTTCCCTTCGGCGGCCGGCTCAATCTGCCGAACCCGGACCGCTTCCCCATCTGCGACGATGTGGATTGTCGAGAGCTCGCGGTGGGACCCTGGCGGCGCACCCAGGAAGCGGCGGAAGCCGCCTACGACCGGACCAGCGCCTGCAGCTTCACCACCTTCGTCGGCTACGAATGGTCGAGCGCCCTCAATCTGTCGAACCTGCACCGGAACATCATCTTCCGCTCCGCCGCCGTCCCCGACCTTCCGACCAGCTACTTCGAGACGGGCGCGCCGGAAGGCCTTTGGCGCCGCCTGGAAGAAGACTGCCGAGACGGCATCCGTGGCTGCGACGTCATCTCGATCCCGCACAACACGAACTGGTCGAATGGGCGGATGTTTCTTCCGGAATACCCGGAGGATGCGGACGAGGCCGCCTTCGCCGCCCGGCGGGCGTCCTTCGAGCCGATCATCGAGGTCTACCAGCACAAGGGCGACAGCGAATGCAGCCCGGGGCTGAGCGGCATCCTGGGTGACGTCGACGAGCTCTGCGCCTTCGAGAAGCTTCGCCTGCCCCCCTTCGATCAGTGCGGGGCAGGCCAGGTCGGCAGCGGCGGGACGGTCAACGCCGGCTGCGTCTCCCAGCGGGACTTCCTGCGGGGCATCCTGGTGGAAGGCCTTCGAGAGGAAGCCCGGATCGGCGTCAACCCGTTCCCCTTGGGGGTCATCGCCAGCTCGGACACCCATAACGCCACCCCGGGGGAGGTCACGGAAGCCGACTACGTCGGTCACTTCGGATCCCTCGGGACGGTGCTCGAGACCCAGTTCAACACCATCGTGCCGGGCGGGCCCAGGGCGAGTCCCGGGGGGCTGGTGGCCATCTGGGCCGAAGAAAACAGCCGCGGCGCGCTCTTCGACGCGATGAAGCGTCGGGAGACCTACGGGACCTCCGGGCCTCGGATCTCGGTGCGCTTCTTCGGCGGCTGGGACCTGCCGGAGGACCTCTGCGACGACGGAGGCTTCGTCCCCCGGGCAGACGACGCCGGTGTGCCGATGGGAGCCGACCTGCCCCCGGCCCCGAGCCCGGACGCCGTGCCGCGCTTCGCCGTGCTGGCGGCGAAGGACCCGGGGACGGACGAGCGCCCCGGGACGGACCTCGAGCGGATCCAGATCATCAAAGGGTCCCTGGCCCCGGACGGGACCGCCCGGGTGGACGTCTTCGACGTGGCCGGGGCCGCCGCCACGGACGACGTGGACCCGGCGACCTGTGTCCCGCCTTCCGGGTCGGCCAGCCTGTGCACCGTCTGGAGCGACCCGGATCACGACCCGGCGGACCGGGCTTTCTACTATGTGCGGGTGACGGAGCAGCCCACCTGCCGATGGTCGGTCTATCGCTGCGCCCAGTTCCCCGAGGACGCTCGTCCCGAGGTCTGCGACGAGCTGCCGACCAGCATCCGAGAACGGGCCTGGACCTCACCGATCTTCCGCAGCCCCGACGGCGAATCGTGACGGGCGCAGACGGCTCCCGGGACGACCGCCCCGCGTCCCCGGGCAGCGACGGCGGCGCCGGGCAGCCGGGGCACACCCTGGTGGCCGGCGGCGGCGAGGCCGGCGCCGCCCCGGTGACGCGCTACCAGCTGGTGCTCCACGGCATCCTGGGCACCCGGGCGAACTGGCGG
>DAPKRP010000593.1:0-7098 GCA_031800515.1 Polyangiaceae bacterium LLY-WYZ-14_1
CCGGGCCCTCGAACGGGTAGGGGCTGCCCGCCCCGGTCTCGGCGTCCCCGCAGCGACCCCCGAAGGGGCAGAACCACTCCCGGACCCGAGCGCCGGCGGAGGCGCCGGGGAGCTTCCCGCCCTGGCCCGGGTTCGAGGGAGGCGTCCGGGCAGCCCCCCGTGGGCCTCCCGGGAGGTCCCCCCCGAAGGGGCGCGGCGCGATGGAAGGGGGAGAAGAATCGTTCATCGGTAGGCGGCCCGACCCGTGCCGGCGGGCACCCGCCAGGGCCGAGACGCACCGTTTAAGTCTGGTGCCTTTGCGCCGCCACGGGTCCGGGGCGCACACTCTTCGTGCGACGCTGCACCGCCGCGCCGGAGGCTCATGGACTGGGACGACCTACGCATCGTGCTCGCCGTCTCCCGCGCGGGAAACCTCACCGGGGCGGCGAAGGAGCTCGGGGTCAACCATTCGACGGTGAGCCGCCGGCTCCACGGGTTCGAAGACCGGCTCGGGGTGCGGCTCTTCGAGCGCCTGCCCACGGGCTACGAGGCGACGGAGGCGGGGCGCGAGCTCCTGGTCGCCGCGGAGCGGATGGAGAACGAGGCCAACGCCGTCGCCAACCGCATCCTGGGCCAGGACGGGCGTCTCTTCGGCAGCGTCCGGGTGACCGCGCCCAATCTGATGTTCAGCCACGTGCTGATGCCCGACCTCGTCCGCTTCTCCCGGGAGTATCCCGGGATCGAGCTCCGCCTCGTGGCCTCCTACGAGAACCTGAGCCTCACCCGGCGGGAGGCGGACGTCGCCATCCGGGCCACGCAGAAACCCCAGGAGAACCTCATCGGCCGCAAGGTCGCCCGGCTGGGACTGGCCTTCTACCTGCGGCGGGACCTCCTCGAGCAGACGGGTGGCGCTCGAGGAGGCGCGGTCCCCCTCCTCGGGGTGGATGACGCGGACGAGCCCCTCGCCCCGGAGGTGCTCCGGGCCTATCCGAAGCCACGCCTCGCCGCCGCCTTCAACGACGCGTCGATGACCCTCGAGGCCGTCCGCCAGGGTCTCGGCGCCGGGCTCATCGCCTGCTACTCCGGCGAGGCCGATCCGGACCTGGTGCGGCTACCCGACGTCCCCGTCTTTCGCCGGGACCTCTGGCTCCTGACCCACCGGGACCTGCGGGGCACCGCCCGGGTGCGCACCCTCCTCGATTTCCTGGCCGAGGTCTTCGACCGCCGTCGCCGGGATCTCGAAGGCCCGGACGAAGAGGGCGTCCCTCTCTAGGACCCCTTGCCCGGCTCCCTCGGCGACCCCTCCGGACGAGCTGGTCTGCGCCAACACCGATCGTCAGGGGCGGCGGGGCCGGCCTTCGACGACGTCGGTGACGGGCTTGGCGGCGCCGGGGCGGAAGTCGCCGGCGTCCAGGCGGTCGAGGTAGCGGTGGTAGGCGCGCATCGCCTGGTGGGCCAGCACGAGGGTGATGGGAATGTTGGAGAACAGCATCACCCCGGTGCCTACGCCGGTCAGATTGTCGAGCTGGACGTCGGTGGTGATCGCCCCGGAGCAGGCCAGGACGATGAGCCCGCAGTAGACGACCCGGTAGAGGGTCACGGACCCCTCCCCGAACAGGTAGATCCAGCCCTGCTCGCCGTAATAGCTCCAGCTGATCATCGTCGAGATCGCGAAGAGCCAGGCGGACAAGGTCACCAGCCAGGTCCCGAGGCCGGGAACCACCGCATCGAAGGCGACGCTGGTGAGGGCGGCGCCGACGTAGTTGATCCAAACGCCCTCGTCGCTCAGCTCGGGACGCTGGGCGGCGGAGACGCTGCCCCAGTCCACCCGGTAGTCGCCCTCGTCCGTCTGGCGGACGGTGCCGAAGATGCGGTGCCGGTTGCCGGCGGTGCGGCTGTCGACGTCGCCCTCGACGATGGTGAAGACGCGGTCCTCCCCCACCGGCCAACCCTCCCGCCGGCTCGGCAGCCCGTGCCCGTCCAGGGTCCAGGTGCCGGCCTCGGCGCCGGGAGCCACTGCCGGCGGGTCGTCGAAGGCCGTGTCCGCGGCGCGATTCCAGGTGCCCGTCGAGAGGATCACCAGCGCCGTGAGGGTGCAGACGACGATGGTATCGATGAAGGGCTCGAGGCCGGCGACCACCGCCTCCCGCACCGGCTCCGAGGTCCGGGCGGCGGAGTGGGCGATGGGGGACGACCCCTGGCCCGCCTCGTTCGAGAAGAGGGCCCGCTTCATGCCCCAGAGGAAGGCGTAGCCGAAGGTGCCGCCGAGGAAGGCTCCCTTCGCTTCCACCGGATTGAAGGCGGACCGGACGATGAGACCGAGCATCTCCGGAATGAGGGCGGCGTTGGTCACCAGGACGTAGGTCGCGGCCAGGAGGTAGAGCACCACCATCAGCGGCACGAGCCGCCCGGCCACGGCGCCGATGCGCTGGATCCCGCCCAGGATCACCAGCCCCACGACGACCGCCAGGACGATCCCGGTCACCTGGGTGGGCACCCCGAAGCTCTGCTGGGTCACGTCCCCGACGTTCCAGGCCTGGAACATGTTCCCCCCGGTCGCCGTCGAGACCAGCAGGGTGACGCAGAAGACGCCCCCGACCACGGTGCCGACCCCGGCGAGGGAAGGGTGCAGCGTTCGCAGGCCGTCCCGGGCCACCCACATGGGACCGCCGTGGGGATTCTGGGGATCCTCCGTCCGACGGTAGAGCATCGACAGGGTGACCTCCGTCGTCTTGATCGCCATCCCGAGGAGGCCGACCATCCACATCCAGAACACCGCACCGGGTCCCCCGAGGGCGATGGCGAGGGCGACGCCGCCGATGTTGCCGAGGCCGACGGTCGCCGAGAGCGCGGCGGAGAGCGCCTGGAAATGGGTGATGGCGCCGGGTCCCTCGTCGTCGTCGTAGACGCCCCGGACCACCTGGCTTCCGTGGCGCAGGGCGACCAGCTGGCTGAATCGTCCGAGGGCCAGGCGGCCGGCTCCGAGGACGCTCCAACCGGTGAACAGCAGCCCGACGCCGACGATCGTGTAGAGCACGACCTCGTGCCAGAGCACGGCGTTCAAAGCGGTGAGCGCGCCCGAGATCACGTCCATGGTCGCGCGGGGATAGCGGAAGCGCCGCTTCCGCCGCAAGAGCGTCGGGCTCGCGTCACAAAACGCACGGCGGGCACCCGCGCCCCCGGGCGCCGCTCCTCCGGCGCAGCGGACCTGCCCCCGGGCACCCTCGGAAAACGCGGTCGAGAAAACGGGGTCGAGAAGAAGGGAACGGCGACGCCGAGCGCAGCAGGGCTGCGGCCGCCCGGCGGGCCCCTGGCATGGACCTGGCACGACCCCCACCGGTGGCCGCCCAGGACCCGAGCTCCGTGCGAGACGTGACGGCCCCCCCCTCCCCCGGGGGCCGCCTCCGGCGCGGGCTGGACGCCGCGGTGCCGGGCCGGGAGCCCGAGCTCGAGAGCCTCCTGGACGAGCATCGGTCCTTCGAGGCGCGGGACGATGGCCCCCTCCTCACCGTGCTTCGGGGTGCGCCGGGGGTGGGTCTGGCCCCCCTCGCCCGGGGGCTCGCGGCGGAGCTTCGCCTCGCCGGGGTACCCGTGCTCGGCATGGTAGGGGAGGAGGACGACGCGGGGATCGCCCCGCTCTCGTCCGCCCGTCCCGGGGCCTACGGGTCCCTGGTCCCGGTCGTTCGGGACGCCCTGGCCTTCGTCGGCGAGCGGGACCCCGGCTCCCGACGAGCCCCCCCGGGTCTCGGATGTGCCGGGGGGTGCCATCGCCTCTGGTTCCAGCACGTCGGTCCGTCCCTCGTCGGCCCGGAGGCCTCCCCGGGCGCTCGGCGGGACCCGGAAGCGCGTTCGGCGACCCCGGCCGCCGACCACGCTCGACCCGACGGGGAGCCCCGGGACCGCCGCCTCGCCTTCATCGACGCCGTTCAGGAGCTCCTTCGCGAGGTCGCCGCGGTGCGGCCCCCCCTCGTCCTTCTCGGCGACGTCGACCGGCTCGACCCCGACAGCCGGACCGTCCTGTCCCTGCTCCTCGGACTTCCCGAGGACGCCGGCCCGTCCGGCGCCCACCGGTCCCTCGCCCCGTCCTGCTGGCTGCTGGGGACGCGGGTCGACGGGATGAGCCGCCCCGGGACGCCCCCGGCTGGCCTTCCACACCGGCGGCAGGCCTCGCCCGGGGTCGAAGGCACCGTGCCGCTCCGCCTTCCGGCGCACCCCCGGGTGCGGGAACGGCGGGTGGCGCCCCTCGACCCGGCGGGGGTGGCCCGCTACCTCGCCCACCCGTCGATCGTCGCCCGGATCTGGCAGGCGACGCGGGGGCTTCCGGATCGCCTCGACGCCTGGGTGGCGGGGGGAGCAGCCGCTGCCCCGGAGGACAGAGCCGGGACGCCCCCGACCTCCTCCTCCTCGCCCGCAGCTCCGGCGCATCCCCGGGTCGGTTCGCCGACGACCGGCGACGCTGGGGGGCAGTCCGGGCTCGACACGGCTCGGGGTGCCGGGCTCGACGCCGCGCTGGCGCGGGAGGAAGAGCTGCTGGCCGGTCACGCCCTCGACCAGGCGTCCCAGGTGCTCGCCGACGCCCTCGACCGTTTTCCCGAGGACCGTCGGGCGGGCCTCGCCCGGGGACGGCTGGCGGAGCTCGACTGGGCCCTCGGCCGCCGGGACCGGGCCCTCGAGCTCGCCCGCCGGGTGGCCCATCGGGACCTACCGGAAGACCCCCGGTCCCACCTGCGGCTGGCCGGGTTCCTCCGCTTCGGGGGCGACCGGCAGGACGTCGAAACCGCGCTTTCCGCCGCCGAGGCGGTATCGAAGGACTCGGGAGACGGCGGAGGCCTTTTCCGGCTGGAGGTCGCGGTGCAACGCGCCGAGCTCGCCTACCGGGAAGGTGCCCTCGCCGATGCCCGGGAGGAGGCGGGCCGCGCCCTGGCCCTGGCCCGGGGCCCGGCGGCGCGACGGCTGGCCCTCGACGCCCGGAACGTCCTCGGCAAGGTCGCCCTGGCGGAAAGCCGTTTCGAGGAAGCGGCCGCCGCCTTTCGGGACAACCTCGCCACCGCCGAGGCCGAAGGGTGGCCCCAGCGCGCCTGCCAGGCCCGAAACAACCTGGCCATCGCCGCCCTCCGCCAGGGCGACCTCGACCGGGCCTGGGTCGAGCTCGACGCCGCTGTCGCCCTCGCCGAATCCCGAGGGGCGGTCTATCACCGGGCTGTCGCCCTCGAGAACCTCGCCGTGCTCCTCCACCTGACGGGGGCCCTCGGCGATGCCCACCGGCGCTACCAGGAGGCGGTGCGCCTCCTGAAGCTCGTCGGCGATCGGGACATGCTCGCCCGGGCCGCGGTCAACCTCGCCGAGCTTCAGCTCGATCTCGGTGACGCCCCCGGGGCCGCGCGCCTCGCCACCTTCGGCCGAGCCCTCGGGGGGGCCCAGCTCGCCGACGCCGTCGCCGTGGAAGCGGGCCTCTGCCTCGCTGCTGTCGCCCGGCGGAACGGCGACGCGGAAGCCGCGGCCCGGGAGCTCGCGGAGGTGGCCCGCCGGCGCGCCGCCAACGATGCGGTCACCGCCTATCGCCTCGGCCTCGGCCGGGCGGAGCTGCGGCTCCTGGGCGGCGATGTGCCGGGCGCCCGGGCCGAGCTCGACGCGCTCCCGGAACCGGTCTCCCCGCGGCAGCGCGGGCAGGCGGCCCTTCTGCGGGCCCGGACGACGGACGACGGCCAGGCCCGCGCCGCCGCGGCCGCCCAGGCCGGCGAGCACGCCGGCGCCGCGGGGGACGACCTGCTGCGGGTCGAAGCGGCGACGACGGAAGGGCAGGCCTGGGTCGCCGTCGGGGACCGGCGCCGGGCGCGGGCCTGTCTCCTCGAGGCGGCGACCGCGGAACGGCGGCTGCGCGGGGGGCTCGCCCCGGGTCAGCGGGATGTCTTCGCCCGTCGACCGGCCGCCCAGGCCCTGCGCGCTCTGGCGGTGGCCCTGGACGGCGACGACCGACTCGACCCTGGGCGCGTCGACGGCCCGCCGGAAGACGGCTCGTCCTCGGCGGCCGCCGGGAACCCGGGGCCAGAGGTCGGCGCGGAGAGGCCCGGCGGCGACGAGGTCCCCCCGCGCGCCTCCGGGAATGGGCCCTCGGCCCAGACGCCATCAGCGCATCGAGCGGCACCAGGCCCACCCCCGGGGGAGGCCGGCCCGGGTCCAGGGTCCGCGCCACCGTCCCTCGACGCCCTCTTCTACGAGCGGGTTCGGTCCGGGGATGGCAGCATCTACGAGCTCCGGAAAGCCCTCGAGCGGGCGGCGGTGGAACGCGCCCTCGCCGAGACCGACGGGAACATCACCCGGGCGGCGGGCCTCCTCGGCATGAAGCGCCCCCGGCTCTCCCAGCTCCTCAAGGAATACGGCGCTTCCGGCGCCGGGGGTGACGGATGATGGGACGCGCGACACGACAAGCCCGGGGCTCGGTGTTGGGGCGATCCCTCGCCGCGGCCCTCGCCTGGGCCCTGGCGACGATGGCGGGGTGCGCGGCACCGACCGGTGAAGAGACGGACGTCGCCGAGGCCCAGGCGATCGCGGAAGCGGCGCGGCAGGGCCGGCAGGTGCCCCCCTGGCGGTGGCAGGCGGCACCGGCGAGCTGCCACGAGGGGGTCCTCGCCCGGCCCCTGGGACCGGAGGCCGGCTACGAGCTCCGCTCCCCCCTCGGGGCGCCGGAGCTGGTCGCCGTGGTCGACGCCGCGGGTCTCGTGGTCTGCGTCGACACCGCCGAATCCCTGGCCGACGCTCGTTTCGGGCCCGTCGCCCTGGGAGAGGGGGAGTTCGGCCTGGCGACGACGGACTGGGAAGCGGTGGCCGCCGGCCTCGGGCCGGAACCCGAGCTCGGGCAGGAAGATGGAACGGGCCGTCGCGGGTCTCGGGACGGAGGCGGTCCGGGCTCGGACGGGGGCGGCGGCACGGAAGGATCCGGCGACGAGGCGTCCGATGCGACCTCGGGGGACGCGGCCGAAGACGCGGAAGGCGGGTCGGAGGAAGACGCAAGCGGGTCGGACGGCGAGGGCGAAGACGACAAGGGCGAAGACGACAAGGGCGAAGACGACGATGCCGACGACGACGACGACTCGTCGGAGGAAGACGCGTCGACCCCCT
>DAPKRP010000594.1:0-2881 GCA_031800515.1 Polyangiaceae bacterium LLY-WYZ-14_1
CGTGCTCCGGGGGGGGCAGGGGACGGCGGCGGAGGTTGCCACGGACCGCCGCCGGACGACCTCGGCCCGGGTGCTCCGGGGGGAGGCGGAGATCCGGGGCCAGGGGGACGAGCGCGCCGTCCTCGGCCCCGGGCAGAGCGCACGCCTCGACCGCCGGGGCCGCCTCGACGCCCCGGAGCCTCCCCCCGAGGTCCACCACGTCGTCATCCCGGCCGGCGAGTCGGCAACGGTCCACGACCCGAAGGGCCTCCCCGCGGTGCGCATCGACTTCGCCGGCCGTTGCCCCGGCCCGGAGGGCCTGGTCGAGGTGGCCCGGGGCAGCGATTTCGACCTCCCGCGCATGGCGAGCCCGGGGTCCGAGGCCGCCAACATCCGCCTGGCCCCGGGGCTCAACCGCTACCGCCTTCGCTGCGGTGCGGGGGACGGGACCCTGAAGGAGGAGGCCGCCGCCGAAGGGCGGCTCGTCTACCGCCGCAGCTCGGGCGCCGTCGAGCTCCCGGACAAGCCCCCGCGGAACGTCATCGACGCCGACGGTCGCCGCTACACGGTGCTCTACCAGACCCTGCTCCCGGAGCTCTTGGTGCGCTGGAGCGCGCCGCCCGGGGGCGCCGGTGGCCCCTACGTGCTGCACCTGACCCCGGGCGGCGGTGGATCCGAACGCACCATCCGAACGGACCAGCCCGTCCATGCCTTTTCCTCCGGCGAGGTCCGGGAAGGCAGCTACCGCTTCTGGTTCGAATCCCAGGGGGGCGGCGGGTCCCGGTCCGAGACCTCTTCCCTTCGCGTCGCCTTCGACAACGCCACGCCCTCGGCCTACATCCGGACGCCCTCCCCCGGGGAGCCGCTGACCGCCCCAGAGGTCGAGGTCTCGGGGGCGGCTCTGGACGGGGCGAGCGTGGTCGCTGGCGGGCGCCCCCTGCCTCTCGACGCTCAACGACGCTTCCAGGCGACCGTTCCTCTGACCTCGGAGGCCCGCGCCCTGGCCATCCGCATCGCACACCCGCGGACGGGTATCGACTATTACCTACGTCGCCGCCAGACCGCGCCCTGAAGGACGAGATCGAACATCGGTAGGCGGGCTTTCGAACCCGCCGACCCCGTAGTAACCCCAACTGGGAACGACCCCATGAGCTCTCCCATGCGCAGCGACGCCGCGACCCCGCTCGCTGACGGGGATGACGCCGTCATCGGTCGGGTGGTCCTCGATCGGTTCCGGGTCGTTCGGAAGCTCGCCGTCGGGGGGATGGGGATGATCTACCTGGCGCGCACCGAGGGCGCCGCGGGCTTCGTCCGCCCCGTCGTGGTCAAGCGCATCCTGCCGCACCTGGTGGGGGACCAGGACATGGTGAAGATGTTCACCCGGGAGGCGAAGATCCTCTCGAAGCTGCGGCATCCGGGCATCGTCGGCATCCACGAGTTCGCCAAGGAAGACGACGCCTACGTGATGGTCTTGGAATACGTCCACGGGTTCAATCTGTCCCGCTGGGTGCCCTACTTCCGAAAGACCCGGGGCTCGTTTCCCGCCGCCATCGCCTCCCACATCCTGGTGCAGGTCCTCGACGCGCTGCACTACGCCCACACCCTGCGGGACACGGACGGCACGCCCCTCGCCATCGTCCATCGGGACGTCACCCCGTCGAACATCCTTCTCGACACGGACGGCCACGTGAAGCTCGCCGACTTCGGCATCGCCCGGATGCGCAGCGACGCGACGGAGGTCACCCAGCAGGGGCTCATCAAGGGGAAGTTCGCCTACCTGGCCCCGGAGCTCTTCAAGCTGGAGGGGGACGCGAGCGCCGCCTCCGACGTGTATTCCTGCGGCGTCGTCCTGCACCAGGTGCTCCTGGGCAAGAACGAGTTCCGGGGGCGGGACCCGTCGGACACGATGAACCGGGTGCTGAACCTCGTGCCGAGCCGGGTCGACGACGTTCGGGACGACGTGTCGACGGAGCTCGGGGACATCGTCGCCCGCGCCCTGGCGAAGGACCCGGCGGAACGCTTCGCCAGCGCCCAGGACTTCGCCGATGCGCTCCGGGGCGCCCGTCTGGCACCTCCGGAGCGGATCGCCGCCCGCCTCGGCGAGCTCGTCCACGAGGACTTCCGGAATCCGAAGATGGCGGAAGCCGTCGGGGCGACCCCCCTCGATGCCCTGGAACGGGCCTGGCTGGAGATCCCGGACGAAGCGGTCTCCCTGGCCCCGGAAGAGCCGACGGTGCCGCACCGGAGCATCGACCAGACGGGCCCCATCGACCCGCCGGCGTTCATGCCGGGCGGGCTCGAAGGGAACGACGAGGTCACCGCCCGGGCGAGCCGCGGCGACCAGGTGAAAAACGCGTTGCTGGTGGTCCTTGGGAGCGGGCTCGTGCTGGCGCTCTTCCTCGCGCTGCGGTGGAAGCCGGATGCCGAGCCGCCGCCGGTCCTGGTGGTGGGCGCCCCCGCCGCGGGCCTCGACGCCGACGACGGAGCGGGGTCGGGGCCCGAGGGCGACGGGGCGGCCGTGTCGGTCGCTCCCCCGGACCAGGTCCGCCTCCCGGACGACGCCGCCCAGAAGGCGCCGGGGGACGGTCCGGACGACCCGCCGGCCGCGGAGGAAGACACGTCCGACGCCAGGCCGGAAGGCAGCGCCGCGGCAGGCACGGCGAGGACCGGAACCCCCGTGGCCCGCGCCCGCTCCCGGGGGGCGGCGAGCCCGGCCCGCCGCATCACCCGGACCTTCGGCCGCCACCAGGGTGCCCTCGAAGAGTGCATGAACACCCATGCCGCCAGCATCGAAGGCGACCCCCAGCTCGCCATTCGCCTCGAGGTCGGGCGGGACGGGGACGTGCGCCGCGCCGAGGTCGTGCCCCCCGGGGTCGGCGCCACGCCCCTCGGACGCTGCCTG
>DAPKRP010000595.1:0-2140 GCA_031800515.1 Polyangiaceae bacterium LLY-WYZ-14_1
CATGCGGTAGGAAGTGGGTGCTTCGGGCGTTCGGTACCCGAAGGGTCCGCCCGACCCCCGCGCTTTCCCAGGTCCCCCCGTCGTCGCGGCTCAGCCGGGCCTTCCACTTCCCGCCGCCCAGGAGGATGCCGTTGCCGTAGGCCAGGCCCGCGTAGGTGGTCTCCTCCGTGACCGACTCCCAGGTCGTCCCGTCTCGGCTGCGGAAGACGCTCCCCGCCGGACCCCAGCCGAAGGTGGCGAAGAACCAGCCGCCGCCGAAGGTCGCTCCCCGCCCGGCGCCAGCATCGTGGTCGCAATCGGTGTTCTTGCAGACCGGCTCCTCGCTCGCGGAGCGTTCCCCGATCCAGGTCCGCCCGAGGTCGCAGGAGAAGGTGGTGCGACCGGCGTAGCCCTGGGCCAGAAAGACGGGCACGGTCCCGTCGTCTTCGTCGTCCCCGGCGTCCGGCGGCATCGTCGTCCCGGCATCCCCAGGACCGTCCATCGAGGACCCCCCGGCATCCTCCCGCGGGTCCGGTCGATCCGCGGGCGTCCCGGGGGAGCCGTCCGGGGCGGCCGTCGGACCCTCCCTGCCGATCACGCCGTCGACGCACCCGGAGGCGGACAGGGTCGCGGCCAACGCGGCGATGACCGCTGGGAGCCTCGACGCTACCAGTAGGATCGTCCGAGCCACCGCCGGCCGCCGATCAGGTGAACATCTCGGTGATGGGCCCGGAGGCGACCTCCGGCTGCCCGAAGGTGTCCACCTCGATGCCCATGACGTTGGCCAGGGTGATGAACAGGTCGTTGTGGGGGCGACCTCGGGTCCGCCACTGCCCCCCGTCGTAGGAGGGGGGGCGGGAGCCGTCCCGCCATTCCCGAAGGAAGCGGATGTACTGGTCCGTCCGGAGCTGCCCGTGGGCGTCTCCGACGACGATCCAGGGGAGCCGGGTGATGTCGTGGCTGCCGTCGGCGATGTGGCAGTTGATGAGGACGAGGGTGTGGTCCAGGAGGGACTGGCCGTCGGTCTCTTCCAGGCTGGCCAGCTCATCGAGCACGGCCCGGGCGTGGTCGGACCACCGGCGTTGCATCGACGTGATGAGGTCGACTGCGGTCGCCGGGTCGCTCAGGTCTCGCTCCCGGTTGGAACCGCTCACCTTGTGGTCGAGGTCGTGCCAGTCCCGGGTGCCCCACCGGCCCTTCGTGTAGCCCCAGCGGTCGTCCGGCGGGCGGGAGATCCGGAGGGTCACCACCCGGGTCGCATCCGAGTGGAGGGCGGCGGCGGCGAGCTTGGTCATCACCTCGACCCGGAGCTCGTAGTGCTCGTCGTCGTAGACGTCTCGGCCGAGGTCCCGGTAGGGGTCGACGAGGGTGTCCGGCGGTCTATTCGCCGCCCGGCTCGAGACCAGGGTGCGGCGCGCCTCGAGGTCGTCCCGGAGGGCGCGCATCTGCTCGATCTTGCGCCGGTCCTCTGCCCCCAGCCTTGAGAGCAGCCGATCGTAGTCGCCCCGGACGAAGGTCGACACCGCCGTCTGGCGGCGTGCCTGTTCCGCCTGGTCGGCCACCGCGGCGGGGAACAGCCGGTCCCAGACCGCCAGAGCGTCCCGCTCGAAGGGCACGGGCTCTTCGGCTCCCGCGTAGGAGGCGCCGCGGGCGTTGTTCCGGTGGGAGGTGGTGAGCTCGAGGGAGGGGATCCGGGTCACCGGGGTCGGGCGGTTGAGCTCTCCGGCGATGAACTGGTCGATGGAGATGCCGCCGCCCATCTCCGTCTGGCCCGCGGGTCGGAAGGCGGCGGTCAGCTGATGGGTGTGTCCGTTGATGTGGGCGTTCTGACCGGGGGTGGGGTCTTCCTTGGCGCTCTTCATGTCGAGGTTCTGGAAGACGGTGAGCCGGGGCTTGTAGGCCTCGAAGGCCTGGTGCGGGCCCCGGAGGGCCCAGTCGGCGCCCCGGAGCACCGCGCCCGCCCCATCCGGCGCGTCGGGCTCCCAGGTGCCCCGAAGCACGCCGGTACCGATGTCGACGAAGAGCAGGCGCAAGGGCACGTCTTCCGGGTTGGCGGCGGCACTCCGGGAGGAGAGCCAGGGAAGGGTGCCGGCGAGGGCACCTCCACCGAGAAGCTTCAGGACGTGGCGACGGCTGAACGAGGGCATCGGAGAAGTTGCTT
>DAPKRP010000596.1:0-6733 GCA_031800515.1 Polyangiaceae bacterium LLY-WYZ-14_1
AGCGCGCGCGGGATACCCATGATCTCTCCGTCGCCGGGGGCCTCATGCCATCGCTGCGTCGCCCCGGCCGCGAGCCCCCCAGGGAGCTCGCGGATCGATCGACGACCGAACCGGGGACCTTCTTCACCGAAAAAGGAAACCGGTCCGGTGGTCCGCCCCACCGACCGCCGGGTTGTGCCGCCGCCCAGGTAGACCGCTGCCCGACCCCGCCGGAGGTCGGCCTACAGGATCACGAAGAAGAACACCGAACGGGGTTCCGGGATGGGACGTCGACGGTCGGGATCCCCGACCCCAGGACCCGGCTCGTGGAGCGCCTTGTTCGATGGACCATCCCGTGGCGCCGCCGCGTCATCGGGTTCCTGACCGCCTCCGGCACGGCGATCCTCGCCGGGGCCATGCTCTGGGCGCTGGCCTCCCAGGGGCTCACCTGGTTGGAAGCGGGGATGGTCGCCTGCTTCGCGGCCACACTGCCGTGGCAGCTGTTGGGTTTCTGGAACGCCGTGGTCGGCTTCGCCTTGCTGCGGATGACGTGGGACCCGGTGGGCTTCGTCTCGTCCTTCGACGACCGCCGGGTGGGCCCGGTCCACGCGCCGACGGCGGTGGCGATCCCGGTCCGGAACGAGGAGGTGGCGCCCGTCGGCGCCCGGATCCGCACCCTGCTCGCCGCCGTCGATGCCCGGCAACCGGACGCGCCCATCGACGTCTTCGTCCTGAGCGACTCGGACGACCCGAGGATCATCGCCGAGGAAGAGCGGGCGATGGATGCGCTGCGTCGTTGGGATCGGGAGCCCTCGCGACTGCACTACCGGCGCCGCACGGACAACGCGGGCTACAAGGCGGGCAACGTTCGGGAGCTCGTCCTGCGCCGGGGCGACGACTTCACCTTCCTGGTCGTGCTCGACGCGGACAGCCTCATGACGGGCGATGCCCTGCTCCGCGCCTTGTCCCTGATGCAGCGGCACCCGCGACTCGGGCTCTTGCAGACGCTGGTCGTCGGGCTACCCGCGGCGAGCGGGTTCGCGCGCCTCTTTCAGTTCGGCATGCGCCAGGGCATGCGCAGCTACACCACGGGCAGCTGCTGGTGGCAGGGAGAGGCGGGACCCTACTGGGGGCACAACGCCGTCCTCCGGATGGACGCCTTCCGCGACCACGGTGCCTTGCCCGTCCTGCCCGGCAAGCCACCCCTGGGGGGCTACGTCCTGAGCCACGACCAGGTCGAAGCGGCGTTGCTTCGGGCCGGCGGTTGGGAGGTTCGGGTGCTCCCCCTCGAAGACGGAAGCTTCGAAGAGAACCCGCCGACCTTGGTGGACTACCTCCAGCGGGACCTGCGCTGGTGCCAGGGGAACCTCCAGTACCTGCGCCTCTTCCCCCGGCTCCCTGGCCTGCGGCCCATGGGGCGGGTCCAGCTGCTTCTGGCGGTTTGGATGTACGCGGCGGCGCCCTGCTGGATGGGATTCATCGCCCTCGGGGCGGCCCAGGCCGCCGCCCGGGACCCGGTGGCGGCGCTGGCCATCTACGACCACCCCTGGGTCGGCGGGGCGTTGTTCGCCGTGATGCTGAGCGTCGTGTTCGCCCCGAAGATCCTCGGCGTCGCGGACGTGCTCTTCGACCCGCGGCAGCGCCGTGCCTACGGTGGGACGCGGGCGGTGCTTGCGGCGGCCCTTGCGGAGCTGGTGTTCTCCTTGCTCCTCGGTCCCATCGTCGCGTTCCATGAAACCCTCTTCATGGGCGGGCTCCTCTTCGGCCGACGCATTCGCTGGAGCGGTCAGCGTCGGTCGGCCCGGGGGCTCAGCCTTCGGGATGCGGTGAGGGTCGGCGCCCTGCCGACGGTTTTCGGGGTGGCCCTCGCCACGTTCCTGACCATCGAGGCGCCGGTGATCCTCCCCTACGGCATACCCGTCCTCGCCGGCTGGATCCTGGCGATCCCCTTCGCCTGGGGCACGAGCCACCCGGCCTTCGGCGCCTGGATGGCGCGGACCGGCCTGGCCGCCACCCCGGAGGAGCGGACCCGGGTCGCGGAGGTCGAAGCGGTGCGCCGCCTCTCCCTGGCCCCGACCGGAGCCCGGCCCGACCTCTCAGGGTTCGACGCCGGACGCCTTCATCCGGAAGCGGGCCCCGCCGCGGAGGGTGTCGCCGGTCACAATGCCGAGCCGGTGCCTTCCGCGTAGCTGCAGGGGCCGTTCTGGACCACGCCGGGGTCATCGCTCCGGCGGATGGTTGACCCTGATGGGGCGAGGCCCATAGGCCCATGAACACGGCCCGCGCTGGGCTCTGAGTCGCATCCCACGCACCCGTGTCGTTCTCCGTTCCCGTTGGAGGTGGCACGAGGAAACGCCGGGCATACCTCGAACGGAGAGGCCGTCTTCGGCCGCCCGTCGACATGCCGCCCGCCGCCAAAGCGCACTTCCGATGCTGGTGCTGACGGCCGTCAGCGCGATGGGTGCCTTGACCTTCGCTCTGGCCACCCTGCTCGTCGTGGCTCATCGGCGGCTTCGGGTCTTCGAGGATCCCCGCATCGACGCCGTCGAAGAGCTGCTCCCCCGGGCGAACTGTGGAGCGTGTGGCTACCCGGGTTGCCGCCCTTTCGCGGAAGCGCTGGTCCGGAAGGAGACCAGCCCGGCCCGATGCACGGTGAGCGACGATCCTGGGCGTCGGGCCGTCGCCGAGCTCCTCGGGGTCGAGGTCGGGGAGACCCGGCGACTGGTCGCCCGACTCGCCTGCGCCGGGGGGGCGAACGTCACCCGTCGTCGGGCCCGCTACGATGGGGTCGAAAGCTGCCGCGCGGTGGCTCTGGCCGCCGGGGGGGACAAGGCCTGCGCCTACGGATGCCTGGGCCGGGGGGACTGCGCCGACGCGTGCGCGTTCGGGGCCATTCGCATGAACCCCCAAGGCCTGCCGGTGGTCCTCGAAGACCGATGCACGGCCTGCGGAGACTGCGTCGACGTCTGCCCCAAGGATCTCTTTTCCCTGCAGCCTGCGACGCAACGGCTCTGGGTGGCCTGCGCGTCCCAGGCGGCGGGGGACGAGGTGCTCGACGCCTGTGAGGTCGGCTGCACGGGTTGCGGGAAGTGCGCGATGGACGCCCCGGGAGCGGTCTCCATGAACGACCAGCTCGCGGCGGTCGATCCCCGCGCCGGGCGCTTCCCCCGGGGAGCCATCGACCGCTGCCCAACGGGCGCCATCGTCTGGCTCGGAGACGATGGTCGTCCCGAACGGGGACGCGTCGCCCTGCCCGTCGTTCGGCAGGGCCCCCGCCCCCCGGCCTCGACCTGACTCCCGAGCTTCATTCGACTCGAGCCCGCTCAAAGACGGAACCCGAATGCCCCTCTTGCGTTTCTCCCGAGCTCCCAAGTCCCCGCCGTCCTCCGAGCCCGAGGGCGCGTTCCCCTACCCCGGGGTGAGGGCGGCGATGGACGGGAACTCGGCGGTCATCGCCTGCGAGCGGGAATCGACGGACGCCGCGGGCGCCTACCCCATCACCCCATCCACCCAGATGGGGGAGTATTTCGCCGAGGCGGCGGCCCAGGGGCACCTGAACATCTCCGACCGGCCGCTCATCTTCATCGAGCCCGAGGGGGAGCACGCGGCAGCGGCGGTGACCGCAGGGCTGTCCATGTCGGGCCTTCGGGCGGCGAACTTCTCGAGCGGGCAGGGCATCGCCTACATGCACGAGTCGCTCTACGCCGCCGTGGGCAAGCGCCTGACCTACGTGCTCAACATCGGCGCCCGGGCGATGACCAAGTCGACCCTCAACGTCCACGCCGGCCACGACGACTACCACTGCATCGACGACACCGGCTTCTTCCAGCTCTTCGCGCGGGACGCGCAGGCTGCTGCGGACCTGAATCTGGCGGCCCACCGGATCGCCGAGCTGGCGCTCACCCCGGGGGCCCTCGCCCAGGATGGGTTCCTCACCACCCATCTCATCGAATCCCTTCGCCTGCCGGAGCGAGACCTCATCGAGGCGTACCTCGGTCGCCCGGACGACGAGATCGAAACGCCGACGCCGGCCCAGCGGTTGCTCTTCGGCGATCGGCGACGGCGTATTCCGTTGCTCTGGGACGTGGACAATCCCGTCATGAGCGGCCTGGTGGAAAACCAGGACGCCTACATGCAAAGCGTCGCGGCCCAGCGTCCCTTCTTCTTCGACCACGTCCAGGCCCTCACGGACCAGGCCTTCGACGAGCTCTATCGGTTGACCGGGCGGCGCTACGCCCGGGTCATGACCCACCGCCTGGAAGACGCGGACTACGTGATCGTCGGTCAGGGGAGCGTGGTGCCGAGCGCGATGGCGGTGGCGGATCACCTGCGGGAGACCCGGAACCTGCGAGTCGGCGTCGTCGACCTGGTGATGTTCCGCCCCTTCCCGGCGGACCTGGTCACCCGGGCCCTCCGGGGCCGAAAAGGGACGGTCGTGCTCGAGCGCTTGGACCAGCCCCTCGCGGTGGACCTCCCCCTGGCTCGGGAGATCCGTGCCGCCCTCGGCCAGGCCCTCGAAAACGGCCGTAGCCCGAACGCTCCTGTCTACCCGGACCTCGCGACCTACACCGACCTCGCCGATCTTCCCCGAATCTACAGCGGCTCCTTCGGGATGGGGAGCCGTGATCTTCAGCCGGAAGGGATCATCGGCGCGGTCGAGAACATGCTGCCGGAGGGCCCACGAAAACCCTTCTTCTACCTGTCCGTCGATTTCGTCCACGACGAAGCGCGGACACCGGCCCAGGCGCTTCACCAGGACGCCATCGCCGATGCCTACCCCGACGTCGGGAAACTCGCCGTCCGTGGTTCGGAAAACCCGAATCTGATGCCCCCCGGCGCGATCACCGTGCGCTTCCACTCCATCGGGGGCTGGGGGGCGATCACGACGGGGAAGAACCTGGCCCTCACCCTGTTCGACCTGCTCGGCTATCACATCAAAGCGAACCCGAAGTATGGGTCGGAAAAGAAGGGACAGCCGACGACCTACTATCTATCGGCGGCGCCAGAGCCGATTCGGGTCAACTGCGAATATTTCTACGTCGACGTCGTGTTGTCCCCGGACCCGAACGTCTTCGGTCACACGAACGCCCTCCAGGGCCTGCGGGAGGGCGGCGTCTTCATCATTCAAAGCGAACGGAGCCGCCCGGAGGCCGTCTGGGACGATATCCCGGCCCCCTTTCAGAAAGAGATCCGGGATCGGGGCATCCAGGTCTTCGCCATCGACGCCTTCAAGATCGCACGGGAAGAAGCCACGGATGCGGACCTCGTGCTTCGTATGCAAGGGATCGCCTTTCAGGGCGCCTTCTTCGCCGCCTCGTCGGTCATGGACCAGGCGGGGCTCGACGAAGCGCGTCTTCTCGACGCCATCGAGGGGCAGCTGCGGTCGAAATTCGGCTCCAAGGGCGCACGGGTGGTCGAAGACAATCTTCGCGTCGTCAAACGTGGCTTCGACGAGGTCCGGGCCGTTCCCCACGGCGGCCTCTCGAAGAACCTGACCCTCGCCGCCGGGGCGACGGTGGCCGTGCCGTCCATGGTCAAGCCCCTGCCCCGCAGCAAGGCGCCGGTCTCGGACATTCACCGCTTCTGGGAGCAGACCGGGAGCTTTTATGCCCGGGGCCAGGGGAACGACAACCTCGCCGACCCGTTCATCGCCCTCGGCACGATGCCGGCGACCACCGCTCTGTTTCGCGACATGACGGGAATCCGGTTTCACCACCCGGAGTTTTTGCCGGAAAATTGTACCGCGTGTGGCTCCTGCTATTCGGTTTGTCCCGACACGGCGATCCCCGGGCTGGTGAGCGAGGTCGGAGACGTGCTGACCACCGCGCTCCGGCGGGTGCAGGATCAGAGCGACGAAGAGCTCCAACACCTGCCGAAAGCGGCCCGCCAGCTCGAGAATCCCCTTCGGCAGATCCTCGACCGGGCGGGGGAGTCGGCGGTGTTCGAAGACGCCCTCGAGGAAGCCTGTGACCAGCTGGTGCAGGGCAGCGGTCTGGAAGGGGACGCCCGGCGCCGCTTCGACGACGAGCTCGGTCGGCTGCGGCAGGCTCTGGCCGGCTTCCGCTTCGCGGTCACCCGGCCCCACTGGACGCTGCCGGAGAAGACGACGCCGGGCACCGGCGGTCTCTTCAGCGTCACGGTCAATCCCTACACCTGCAAGGGCTGTATGGAATGCGTCCAGGTGTGCGACGACGATGCCCTTCGTTCGGTCCCCCAGACCGCCGACACCATCGCCAGCCTCCGGGACCAGTGGGACGTCTGGACCGCGTTGCCGAACACCCCGGAACGCTTCGTCCGCATCGACGACCTGGACGAAGCCGCTGGGTCTCTCGAATCGATCCTGCTCGACAAGGAAAACTACCTGGCGCTGACCAGCGGCGACGGCGCGTGCCTCGGTTGCGCCGAGAAGACGGCGATGCATCTGTTCGTCGCCACGGTCGAAGCGTTGATGCGACCTCGCGTCGCCCGCCACGTCGCCTACCTTGGGGAGCTCCTCGAGCGGCTCCAGCGCCACGTTCAAGCGCGGTTGATGGGCGATGTGGATCTGGGCGATCCCTCGGTCGTTCGTCGCCTCATCGACGGCAGGAGGAACGGAGAAGACCTCACCCTTTCCGGTCTGGCCCGAGAGATGGAACGGGGGGAATCGCCCATCGATCCCGACTGGCTGGGCCGCGTGAGCGATCTGCTGTCCTCGCTCCAGGAGCTGCGTTCCGCCTACCTCGGGGGGACGACGGGGCGGGGTCGGGCCCGGATG
>DAPKRP010000597.1:0-5561 GCA_031800515.1 Polyangiaceae bacterium LLY-WYZ-14_1
ATCACCAGCACCCGCTCCACCGCGAGGCAGTTCTGGCCGTTGTTGATGAACGCTCCGGCCATCGCGGCGTGGGCCGCCTGCTCCAGGTCGGCGTCGTCGCAGACGACCAGCGGGTCCTTCCCCCCGAGCTCCAGGACGACGGGGGTCAGGGACTCCGCCGCCTTCTCGAGCACCCGACGGCCGTTCTCCGGCGATCCGATGAACACGACCAGGTCGACCCCGGCGCCGACCAGGGCGGCTCCCTCCCGGCCGGCGCCCTGCACCAGCTGAAACAACCCGGCCGGCGCGCCGGCTTCCGTGAGCACCTCGTCGACGAAGGCCCCGAGCTTCGCGGAGGACCAGGCGACATGCTCGCTCGGCTTCGTCACCACCCCGTTGCCCGCCATCAGCGCGGGCACGGCGGCTCCGAGCATGTTCTGCAGGGGGTAGTTCCAGGGGACGATCTGGCCGATCACGCCGAGGGGCTCGTAGACGATGCGGGCGCGCTTGTGGGGGAAGAGCCCGCTCGAGACCGTTTCCGGACGCAGGTGCTTCCAGCCCGTGCCGAGGGTCCAGCGGAGCTTCTCCGCGACGGGCCAGATCTCGCCGAGGATGGCGTGCTCCCAGGTCTTCCCCGTGTCCTCGACGACCCAGCCGCACAGCTCGTCGGTCGCTTCGATCAGCCGGTCGAGCAGCTGCTGCAGGACGCGTCGCCGTTCGGCAAAGGTTCGCTCCCGCCAGATCCTTTGGGCGGCGCGCGCCCGGGCGACCGTCTCCCGGATCTCCTCGACGGGGGTGACCGGGACGCGTCCGAGGGACGCTCCGGTCCCGGGGGCCAGGCAAGGCAGCGCTTCGGGAGAGCGGGGCGGCGACTCCGGGACGTTTGGGCGGTCGCTGCTGGTGCTCGGCTCCGTCATGGGGCCGGCAGGCTACCGGAGCCCGGACAGACTTCAATCCGGCGGGGCGGGCTCGCCGGCGGGGTCCCCGGCCAGCCGGGCGATGAGCGCTTCGATCTCGTCGAGCTCGGCGGGTTTCACCAGATGCTCGTCGAAGCCCGCCGCCAGGGCCTGCTTCCGGTCCTGGGGGCGTCCGAAGCCGGTGAGGGCAACCAGGGGGATGGGGGCGAGCTGCTGGTCCCTGCGGACGATCCGGGCCAGCTCGTGACCGCTCATCCCGGGCAGCCCCAGGTCGCACAGCACGAAGTCGATGGGCTCCCGTCGAAGGACCTCGAGGGCTTCGACGACCGTCGCCGCCAGGGCCACCCGATAGCCCCGCCGCTCGAGCAGGGACTGAAACACGACCGCCCCGTCGGTGCTGTCTTCGACCAACAGGAGGCGTCGGCGTGCCGTGGCCCGGGAGAGCTCGGGAGCATCCCGGGTCTTCCCGGGCGCCCTCGCCGGAGCTGCGGACGCGGGCAGCACGTCGGGCTCGGGAGCACGTCCGGCGGCTCCCATCCTGGTCGTCTCGTCGGCTCCCCGGTCGGACGGATCCTCGGGCTGCGGGCCGAGCTGAGTGGCCAGGGGAAGCCGGACGGTCATGGTCGTTCCCGTGCCGCGCCCCGCGCTGTGAGCGGATACCTCCCCACCATGCAGCCCGACCAGGCCTCGGACCAGCGCCAGCCCAAGCCCCAGTCCCCCCCGGACCCGGTTTCGGTCTTCCGGCGCCTCCTGGCGAAACGCCTCGAACACCTGCTCCAGCACCTCCGGGCGCATCCCGACCCCGGTGTCCCGCAGGCGGACCGTCGCCGTTCCGCCTTCCCGGGTGAGCGTCACGGTGATGGCTCCCGGGGGCTCGGTGAACTTGACCGCGTTGCCCAGCAGATTGCCGAACACCTGGGCCAGGCGTACCTCGTCGCCGAGGAGGGGGAAGGGGGCGTCGGGAAGCTCCCGAACCAGCGCCAGGCCGCGGGCGGCGATCGCGCTCTGATGGTCGTCGAGCACCCCGTGAAGCACCTCCCCGAGGTCGACGCGCTCGAGGTGGATATCGATCTTGCCACGCTCGATTCGGGAGACCTCGAGGAGCCCGTCGATCAGTCGCGTCATGTGCCCGGTCTGCCGGGCCGGCACGTCGTGGGCGTGCTGCAGGTCGTCGTGTTCTTCGACGTCGTCCCCGATGAGCTGGTTCGCCGCCTGGATCGCCGCCAACGGGTTCCGAAGCTCGTGCCCCAGCATGGCCAGGAACTCATCCTTCTGCAGACTCGCCTCTCGCAGCTCCGCCTCCGCCTTCCGCCAGACGGTCGCGTCCCGGGCCAGCAGGAGCGCCGCCGGCTCGTCGTCTTCCCATTCGATCGGACCCGCCGTCACCTCGACGTCGACCCCCGTCCCATCGAGGCGGCGCCACCGTTGTACCAGTCGATCGTCGACCCGGTCCCCGGCGCGGATCCGTGCGATGAGGCTGTCGATCGCGCCGTGGTAGTCGGATTCGACGAAGCGGAAAGGGGAATGGCCGATCAGTTCGTCCGTCGAGTCGGCATCCAGGAGGCGCGCCGCCGCGTCGTTGGCGAAGACACACCGATCCCCCTGATAGACCAGGATGGCCTCTGGGCTGAGCTCTGCGACGGCACGATAGCGTGTCTCGCTCTTACTCAGCGCTTGTCGCTGGTGGAATCGGTCCGTGATGTCCTGGATGCCGAGCAGAATGAGGTCTTGGTGATCCAGTCGCCGAGCGTTCACCAGCATGATCCGCCGTCCCAGCGATTCGAATCGGTGGTCCACCTCGAACCCGGTGAACACGTGATTCTGAGGAAGGACGTCTTCCAGTAGGCGACGAAGGGCAGGAATGTCCCACTGCCCATTGCCGAGATGGTAGATCTTGACGCCCAGCGTCTCGTCCCGGAGCGTCTGGAACGTCTCGAAGAACGCGGCGTTCGCCGCGGTGACGGTCAGGTCCGACCGGAGCACCAGAAGGGGATCGGGCAGCGTTTCGATGATGTGATCGGAAAATTCTTTCGCCGCGCGGAGCTGGTCTTCGGCTTCCTTCCGAGAGGTGATCTCCACCAACGTCAAGACGACCCCCGCGATGCGGTCGTCCTCCGTACGGTAGGGGAGGATCCGTGCCAGATACCACCGCTGGTTCTCGTCCTGGACCTCGCGCTCGATGGGAACCAGCTCGTCCCGCACCCGGCGAACATCTGCGGTCAAATCTTTCGTCAGGAGCCGGTGATTGAAGTCGTCAATAGGCCGTCCCCGGTCGTTGTTGCGAATATTGAATAATTGTGCAACACGGGGTGTAAAACGAACGATTCGGAGTGAACGATCCAGAAAAAGTGTCGCGAGCTCCGCAGCGGCAAATAGATTTTGAAGATCGCTCGACAGCTGGTCCAGTTCTTCGACTTTGTGCCGGTTTTCCTGGTTGACGGTCTGCAGTTCCTCGTTGACGCTCTGAAGCTCTTCCTTGTTGGTCTCCAGTTCTTCCATCGTGGAACGAAGCTCTTCGTTGGCCGACTGAAGCTCTTCGTTGGAGGCTCGGATCTCCTCTTGGCTGGTCTCGTATTCGTCGATCGTGGCCCGGAGCTGCTGTTCGAGCCGTCGCTTTTCCTCTCGGAGCGCCTGCTCTCGCGCCGTCGGGCGTCGGTCCGGGGCGGTTTCCTCCGGGTCCGGATCCGATTCCACCGATCCGGTGGAGAAGCGAGGATCGGGGCCCTGCTCGCCCCGGGGAGCATGCTGCTCGAAGAGGATCAGCGCGTGGTCCTGGTCGTCGTGGTCGATCGCGGGCCGGATGTCGGCGATGACGTCATGGGCCTCCCCGTCGAAGCGAACGAACACCCGCTGGGTGCGCACCGCCCGGCGCTCCCGGCGGGCGAGGCTCAGGCCGGCCCTCAGCTCGAGCCGCAGCTCTTCCCGCACCAAACGGAAGAGATTCGTCGTCGGGGTGCCCCCGGGCTGCACGAAGAATCGACCTGCCCGGGCGGAGAAGTGGGCGACGTTGTCGTCCGGCGTCACCAGTACGCTCGGAGGGCCGTAGGTGTCGACCATCGTCCGATGGACCTGGCTGTAGGGCAGCTCCTTGTCCCGTTGCTCTCTACCGGTGGGCTCGGACGCCTCGTGATGGGCCGCTGCCTGCTGGATCAGAGGGAAAACGGGCAAGCGGGGCTCCGGCGTGGGAACGTTCCGCTTCCGGAAGATCGCGTGCGCTTTCTCTTCGGGCCGAAAGAGATCCGCTCCGGAAACCGCTTCCGAGCGTCCCAGCATCAGAAAGCCAGAAGGACGCAGCGCATAGTGGAAGATGTCCAGGACCTGCTTCTGAAGCTCTCGCTGGAAGTAGATCAGTAGGTTGCGGCAGGTCAGAAGATCGAGTCGGGAAAACGGAGGATCCGACAGCACGTTGTGAGGCGCGAAGGTGACCGTTTCCCGGACCTCGCTCCGAACACGGTACCCGTCGGCTTCTCGGTTGAAGAATCGGTCGAGCCGCTCCTCGGAGACGTCGGCCTCGATGTCCGCGGGGTAAACACCCTCCCGCGCTCGGGCCAGCGATGGCCCGTGGAGGTCCGAGGCGAACACTTGAATGTTGGGGGTCGAGGGAAGCGCGGCGGTGGCTTCCAGGAGCAGCATGGCGACGGAGTAGGCCTCTTCGCCGGTCGCGCAGCCCACGACCCAGGCGCGAATCGGCTTCCCCGGAGGCCGTTCCGCGACGATCTCCGGGATCGCCGTCCGCGCCAGGGCGTCGAAGGCTTCCGGATTGCGGAAAAAGCTGGTGACCGTGATCAGGAGGTCGTCGCTGAGGGCTCTGGCCTCTTCCGGGTCCGCGCGCAGGAGGGCCAGATAGTCCGCGGGCTCCGGCGTGCCTCGGAGCTGCATCCGGCGAACGATCCGTCGGAGTAGGGTCGAGGGCTTGTAGTGGCTGAAGTCGCGGCCGGTTCGAGTCCGGATCCGGCTGAATGTGCGCCGAAGAAGGTCTTGGGCGGACCCGTCTTCCGGGTCGGCCGCGGCGACGGACCGGGGGACCTGATGACCGCTCGAGACGTAACGGGCGATGGCCGCCGGGATGTCGCCCAGGGGGAGCACCAGGTCGACCGGTGCGGCGGCGAGGGCGCTCCGAGGCATGCCATCGAAGGCGGCCTCCCGCGGGTCCTGCACGATGGTCAGCCCCCCCTCTTCTTTGATCCGGCGAAGGCCCAGGGTCCCGTCGGCGCCCGTGCCGGTCAAAACGACGCCGATCGCCTGATCTCCGTGGGTATCGGCCAGGGTGCGGAAGAAGTGGTCGATCGGAGCCCGGGCCTCCCGCTCCGCCTCGAGCGCGGTCAGTCTCAGGTGGGTGTCGATGGCCTCCAGATTCGACCGGGGTGGGATCACGTAGATCCGATTGGGCGTGAGGCGCGTGTCCCCGTGGACCTGCTCGATGGGGAGGGGAAGCTCGGGCTGAAGGACTTCCGGGAGCCGGCTTTCGTGCTCCGGGGACAGATGCACGACGACCACGAAGGCCACGCCGGGGTCGGCGCTGGTCGCGTGAAACAACGTCTTCAGGGCATCGAGACCGCCCGCCGAGGTGCCGATGCCCACCACCGGAAACGACGGGACGTTCGGGCCTTCGGACGCGGCGGGCTCCTGGGCTGGCGGCGGGCCGTGGGATCGTCGTCGGGTCAT
>DAPKRP010000598.1:0-1528 GCA_031800515.1 Polyangiaceae bacterium LLY-WYZ-14_1
GCGTCGTCGTCCTCTCCGGATGCGAGGCCCCGGGAGGGAGGGCGGCGGACGTGGAGGTCTGGCGCTTCGCCATCGAGGAGACCCAAGGCAGCGTGCAGGACGTCTACGCCCGGCGGTTCGCGGAGCGGATCGAACGGGAGACCGACGGTGCGGTCGAGGTGATCGTCTATCCCTACGGCGCCCTCGGGACGAGCGACCAGATCACCGAGCAGGTTCACAACGGCACCCTGGAGCTCGCGATGGCCTCGCCGGGTCACCTCGGGAAGCTCATCCCCGCGCTTCAGGTCTTCCTGCTGCACTACGTGCTGCCGACGGACCCGGCGGAGAGCCGCGCGGTGCTCCAGGACCCGAAGGTTCGCGGCATCCTGGACGAGCTCTATCGGGAGCACGGGCTGCGGTTCCTCTCCGCCTTCGGCGAAGGGGCCCAGGTGTGGACGACCCGGAAGCCCATCCGCCGCCCGTCGGATTTCCAGGGGGTCAAGCTTCGGGTGATGACCTCGCCGCTCCTGATGGCCGCCTACGAGGCCTACGGCGCCAGCCCCACGCCCCTGCCCTACTCGGAGATCTATGGTGCCCTTCAGCTCGAGATGATCGATGGGCAGGTCAATCCGGTCTTCGCCATCGAAGAGATGTCCTTCTACGAGGTCACCTCCCATCTCGTCTTCGCCGGTCAGGCGCAGTTTTTCGCAACCGTGACCGCCAATCCGGGGTTCGTCGACGGGCTCTCCTCGGGCCGCCGGGAACTGCTGTTGGATACCATCCGGGCCTTGCACGAGGAGATCGACCAGGTCCAGCAGACCTTCAACCGGGAGCGGCTGGACGAGATGCTCGCCAAGAAGCCCGAGCTCGAAGTGGTCCGCTTGACCGACGAGCAGCGGGCTCGTTTCCGGGAGGCGAGCCGCCCCGTCCGGGAACGGTTCCTCGAGATGACGGGCCCCCGGGGGAAGGCCCTTCTCGACGCTCTGGTGGCCGCCCGCCCGGACCCATCGGGCGTACGATCCGACCCGTGATTCGACCCGCGGCGAACTGACCCGACCCGGCTCGCCGATCTTCCTGAGCCGGTCCGGCGGATGTCTGCACCTACCTCTCGCACGATGGACGACGAGGTTCGGCGGGCGAGCCGCTGCCGGGCCGCGAGGAGGATTCCGTGACGCGACGCGAGATGGATGGGCACGCCCGTGGCTTCGGGCTGCGGCCGGCTTGTAACCTGGGGATGCTCGTGCTCCTGGGCGCCCTCGGCCTGGCGGGCTGCACCGCGCGCATCGACTCCCTGGGTGCCGGCGGCGACGGCAGCGGGATGGAGGGCGATGGCGACGACCCCGGCCTCCGGCCACGCCCGACCCCCCCGGACGAGGTCCCGGGGGAGGTCCCGTTGCCGCCGGCGACGGAAGACGGGGCGGTGCCGAGCAACGCGATCCGCGGCATCCTCGACTGCCCGACGGCGCCCCTGCCGCCTTACACGGGGCAGCTCGTCCCCGCCCGGACCGCGACGGTGGAGCTCAGCAACGCCTTCCGGAGCGCCTGCCGA
>DAPKRP010000599.1:0-5844 GCA_031800515.1 Polyangiaceae bacterium LLY-WYZ-14_1
GACGGGGGCTCGGAAGGGCTCGGCGCGCCGTGATCGATGAGGGGAAAGGCCAGAACATCCGTCGGACGGTTCTTCCGGCGCCATTCGCGATTGAGCTCCTGAATCGTCGCGTCGTCGCAGAGCAGGACGGAGAGCTCCGCCTCTTCGAGGCGCAGCGCCCGGAGCATGGCTTCCGCCCGGGCCCGCACCGCCGCGGTTCGCACCCCCCGGCCACCGAGGCCGGTGCTTCGGATCAGAACGCCCACGGCCGGCACCATGGATCGCCCCCGCCCCGCGAACTATGGTGGCGCGCTCCGGGTGGCCGCCGGCCGCTCGTCGTCAACGAGCCATTCCGTGCAGCCCGTCGATTCCATCGAGCAAGTCTTCCCCTGCGTCGCCGTGGCCGGTCCCCGCCGGCTGGCCCAGGTACTGGGCCGGGTCTACGGCCGCCTCGGCCTCGACGTCGTGGGGGTCGGGCAGGTGCTGGAGGGCGGCCCGGAGGCGGCCACCACGTCCGGGGACGCGCCTGGCCAGGCCGATTCCCCGGCCGCCTTGGTCGCCCGGGCCGCCGATGCCGGGGCCGTCGCCCTGCACCCCGGCGGGGCCGACCCCAGCACCCGCGGCGCCCTCGCCGCCGCGGCGGCGGAGCGCGGGCTGGTGTTCCTCGGCGTCGACGGCGCCACCGCCGCGACCCTCGCCGACCCGGAAGGGCGAGCCCGCCTCGCCCAGGCCCTCGACCTCCGAGTGACCTCCGGCGAAGAGGCGACGGAGGAAGGCCCGGACCTCGAACGCTGCCGTCGCGTCGAGGTGCTGGTCGCCATCGACGGTCGGGGGCACGCGGAAACCTTGGGGGAGCGAGAGTCCTCCTTTCGCGCCGACCCGGCCGCCCGGGGCCCGATCCTTCGGGAGGCCCCGTCGCCGCATCTCCAGGCCCTGGCGGAGGGGGAGGCGCTGCGGGAGGCGCTCTTCGATGCCTCCCTGCGCCTGGCGCAGCAGGCGGAGATCCGGGGGCTGCTCTCCGTCGAGTTCGTCCTGGACCTCGAGGACCGGTTCCACCTGGTCGATGCCCGACCCGGCTTCGAGCTCGCTCTGGCCCCGACGGAGATGGTGCTCGGCGTCGACCTGGCGGAGCTCGAGCTCCGTTGCTTCTCCGAGGCCGGTCTGCCGAGCGAGCTCGGGGCGATCCACGCCTACGGCGCCGCGGTTCAGGCGGACCTGGTCGCCCGGGGGGAGGTACCCGCGGGGATCGAAGAGCTTCGCATCCCCCCGGCGCCCCTCGGCAAGCTGCGCGTCGACCTGCACGTCGACCCCGGCGTTCCCATCCCGGAGGCGGGGATCCCCCTGGTCACCCTGACCGCCCACGGGCCCGTCCGACACCGGGCGCTCCAGCTCCTCGACCGGGTGCTCGCCGCCACCCGCACCCATCCCGTGCCGACGAACGTGGGGATCCTGCGGGAGGCCCTCAACGACGAGAGTGTCCGCGCCGGTTTCTACGATGCGTCGTCCGGACGGCGCATCGGAGGCTCCCCCGCGTGAATCCCGAAGACGAACCCGCCGAGATTCGACTGATCCGGGAGGTGCTGGAAGGCATCCTCGCCCCACGCCTCGCCTCGGTGGTCATGTTCGAGACCCTGGCCGATCCCCTCCCGGAGCGGCCCGAGGACCTCCTCGCCGTGGTCCGGGGCAGGCTCAATCAGGCCCTGGTCCGTCGTGTCGGCTTGGAGGACGCGAATGCCGTCGTCCGCCGGCTGGAAGCCCTCCTGGGCCGGTCGGGTCCTGGGCCCGGCGGTCAGGCGCCGGGGGCTCGCCGGGCGCCATCGTCCGCGCCCGGCGCCTCCGGGGCGCGCCGGATCGACCCGGACACGACCCAGGCGATCCCCCTCAGCACCCGACCCGTGGGGGTGCTGGTCGTATCCGCCGGCCGCAACCTCGAGCTGCGCCTCGCCGCCAGCCTCGGTCCCCAGCGGGTGGCCCCGAGCTCCGTCGGCGACCAGGACACCCTCCGGCGCTACGCCGAATCCGGCGCCGCCACCCTGCTCTTGGTCGACGCGACGGACTTCGCGAACATCGACCCGCGCACCGTCGCCGACCTGCTGACCCTGGTCCCGTCGTCGACCGCCCGGGCGGTCTGGGGCGCCGAGCTTCCCTATGGTCGTTCGGTGGTGCGCGCCTGCGAGGCCAAGGGGACCCCGTGCATCGCCCTGGGGCGCTCCGAGGGGATCGAGCCGCTCCTCGACCTGGTGCGCTCCCGCCGCGCCCCCTTCTGACGTGCACCCCCACGCCCCTTACGGACGGGCGGGGTCGTCGGTGGTGGGGACGGCGGTCTCGACGGGAAGCGTCGGACCGGCCCCCGCCGCGTAGCGGTCGAAGAGGGCGCCCCATTCCGTCTGCTTCCGCCAGCGGTCGAAGGTCTCCCGGTCCTTGAGGGGCCAGCGATAGTAGTCGTGGTAGGCCTCGCTACCCATGATGAAGACGTTCACCAACGGGGTATGAAAGAACAGCTTCTGGAACCGCTTCAGGGGGCCGAACCACATCACGTCTCCGACGCGGCTTGCGCCGTTGTCCCCGACTTCGAATCCCCAATCTTCCTGCCCCAGGTCCGGGTCGCCGACGAGCTCGACGTCCCGGGGGTCGCCGACGCCGAGCCCATCTTCATGGGCGGCACGGATGTAGCCGAGCTCCAGGGGGTCGAAGCCCATCATCTTCGCCGCAACCGCATCGATGGCGACCTGGTCTTCGGCGGCGAGCATGACGTTTTTCACCACCGGGAACATGGTCCGAGGGCCGGGCCCGTTGCCCGCGGTCGTGCCGTCCATCACCGCGAACAGGCCGGCGTGGATCTCCTTCTGGATCGCCAGTAGGTCGACCAGGGTTTCGTGGATCCAGCTGTGGGTGTAGTGGCGCTTGGTGTTGAGCAGCCCGCCGAAGGCGTTCTTCATCGCCCCGGTCGTCGTCGTGTAGATGTGGCACTTGACCGTCGGCAGGTGAATCACGTTTTTTCCCAGGAAGTAATCCGGGATGGTGATCCCCTCGGGAAAGATGCGGTCCAGCACGCGCATCCGCGCCTTCGGCCGGTAGGTCACCCACTTCATATCCTCGTCCTTGAAGTTGTAGCGGACGGGAATGTCGTGCTTTTCGAAGATGGGGACGTAGTGGTTGAGGTCTTCGCCCTTGAAGGCGTTGGTGACCACCGTCTTGTTCTGCACGCACACCTGGTCCCCGTAGCCTCGCTTCCGAAGCGCCAGGACCGTGCCTTCGAGCTGCCAGGGCGTCGTGTTCGCCCCGGGGAAGGGATAGTGCCAGCTGATGTTGTCCTTGAGGATCGTCGTCGCCCCCGGGTCGAGGGCGCGGTCGACCCCCGCTAGCCCGACCAGACGGTCGACGTCTTCCAGGATGCGTTCGGGACGGACGCGAAGGGCGGCTACCTGAGCTTTCATGGCCGCCGCCACGGTGCATCCGGAAACCCCCGCCGGCAAGGCCGGCCGTCCCCGGGGCTGGGGCTCCGGGGGTCAGCCGAAGCGCAGGGTGTCCGGCCCTGCGTAGAGCGCCGCCTCCCCGAGCTCCTCTTCGATCCGCAGCAGCTGATTGTACTTCGCGACCCGCTCGGAGCGGCTCAGGGACCCGGTCTTGATCTGCCCGGCGCTCGTGGCGACGGCGAGGTCGGCGATGAAGGTGTCTTCCGTCTCGCCGCTCCGATGGGAGACGACCTGGGAGTAGCCGGCGAGCTCCGCCATGCGCATCGTCTCGAGGGTTTCCGTGACCGAACCGATCTGGTTGACCTTGATCAGGATCGAGTTGGCGATGCCTTCCTCGATCCCCCGGCGGAGCCGGGTCGTGTTGGTGACGAAGAGGTCGTCCCCGACGAGCTGGAGCCGGTCCCCGAGACGTTCGGTCATCGTCTTCCAACCATCCCAATCGTCCTCGGCGCAGCCGTCCTCGATGCTGACGATGGGGTAGCGGTCCGACAGGGAGGCCAGCGTCTCGACCAGGGCGTCCCGGTCGATGGGCTTGCCGTCGAAGGTGTAGGTCTCTGCCTTCCGGTCGAAGAACTCGCTCGCGGCGACGTCGAGGGCGATGGCGACGTCCTCGCCGGGCTTCCGCCCCGCGGCCTCGATCGCTTTGGTCACGAATCCGAGGGCCGCTTCGTTGTTGCCGAGCTTCGGGGCGAAGCCGCCCTCGTCCCCGACGCTGGTCGCGTGCCCCTCGGCCGAGAGCAGCTTCTTGAGGTGGTGAAAGGTCTCGGCGCCGGCCCGGAGAGCCTCGGCGAAGGTCCCAGCCCCCACCGGAACGATCATGAACTCCTGGATCTCCAGGCCGTTGTCGGCGTGGGCTCCGCCGTTCAGCACGTTCATCATCGGGGTGGGCAGCACCCGGGCCTGGGCCCCGCCGAGATAACGCCAGAGGGGCACCCCCAGGAGGTCCGCCGCCGCTCGTGCGACGGCCATCGACACCCCGAGGATCGCGTTGGCCCCGAGCTCCGACTTGGTCGCCGACCCGTCCAGCTCGATCATCGCCTGGTCGACGGCCACCTGGTCCAGGGCGTCGAGGCCCATCACCCGGGGCTGGATCTTTTCCACCACGTTGGTCACCGCCTGCTCGACGCCTTTGCCGAGATAGCGGTCCGCGTCCCCGTCCCGGAGCTCGAGGGCTTCGTGCTCCCCCGTCGAAGCGCCGGACGGGACCATCGCCCGCCCGAGGGCGCCGCCCTCGAGCTCGACCTCGACCTCGACCGTCGGGTTGCCCCGGGAGTCGAGCACCTCGCGCGCGTGGATTCCGATGATCTCCGACATGGTCGACCGCTGCCTCCGTGCTGGCGCCGCCGGACGGGGGAACCTCCGGGGCCGCGGTGCCCCTATCGTCGCCCCCTGCCCCTGTCAATCGGCGAAGGGCGGACGACGGCCCTCCCCCGTGGGCGGTTCAGCGGGCCTCGCCCCGCCCTTCCCTTCGACGTAGGGTCCGCCTCGTGACGGCCTGGCTCGTGATCCCCTGGTTCCGGGTGGGAACCCTGGTCGAGATCCCCCTCCCCGGGGGCGCCACCCTACCGCTCCAGGCCTTCGGGCTGCTGGTCGCCACCGGCGTGCTGGTGGGCGCCCGGGTCGCCGAGTGGTTCGCGGAAAAGCGCGGCGTGAGCCCCTACGTGGTCTCCGACATGGCGGCTCACGTCGTCCTGGTCGCCTTCGTCTGCGCCTATTTTCTGAACGCGGCCTTCTACGACCCGGAGCTCTTCCTCTCGCTGTTCCGGGACCCCGGGGTCATCACGGAACGCTATCTCGGGCTCTCTTCCTACGGGGGCTTCATCGGCGCCGTCCTCGGGGCCCTGCTCTTCGTCTGGCGGCGGAAGCTCAGCTTCTACGTGGCGGGGGACGCGGTCGCCTTCGGCTTTCCCTTCGGCTGGCTCTTCGGGCGGACGGGCTGCTTCCTGGTCCACGACCACCCGGGACGGGTCTCGACCTTCTTCCTCGCCGTCGACGACTATCAGGTGCCCGGCGCGCTGCCGCCCTACCCGCCGCGCCACGACCTGGGCCTCTACGAGGTGATCTGGTCCCTGGCGGTCATCGCCCTGTTCCTGACCCTGGCCCGGCGACCCCTCAAGCGGGGGAGCTTCGTGGCGCTGCTGGCGCTGACCTACGCGCCGGTCCGTTTCTTCCTCGACTTTCTCCGGGCGCCGCCGGAGCTCGGCGGCGATGTGCGATATGCCGGCCTGACCCCCGCCCAGTGGGGCTCCGTGGGCCTCCTCCTGGTCGGAGTCGCCGTGGCCCTCTGGCTGCGCAGCCGACCCGAGGTGGTCGTTCCGGCCTGGGCGCGCTGGCCGCCGCCGCCGGAGACGGACGCCGAGGGCGGGGACGAGGACGAGCAACGACGACC
>DAPKRP010000600.1:0-2671 GCA_031800515.1 Polyangiaceae bacterium LLY-WYZ-14_1
GGGCCCGGGGGGAAGGGGCCAGCGCCTCCGAAGCCGCCCCCCGGGGGCCCCCCGTTCTCCCCATCGATGCCCGGCACCCGGGCGGGGTCTGCCTCCGAGGGGCCGAGGACGATGGAGGCGACGCCGGCCCCCGGACGCTCCGGCGGACCGGAGCGCACCTCGTCGGACAGGAGCTCGGCCCGCAGGGCATCGGCCGTCGGGCTCAGCTCCGCTTGAAGCAGGCGGCGGACGATCCGGCTGACCCGGGCCCCCTCGTTCGCCACCCAGGACAGGCGGTGCTCGCCGAGCTCCTCCCGCCAGACCCCACCCCCGATGGCGACGAGGTTGCCCTCGTCGTCCCGCTCCGGCACCCCGGAGTGATGGAGGGCGACCATCTCCCACTGATCGTTGAACACGGGCGACCCGGAGGAGCCCGGGGCGGTATCGGTCTCGTAGTGGAGGAAGAGCTCGAGCAGGGCGGTCAGACGATTCTCCCGGATCGCCGCCTGCTTCGGACCCCCGTTGGGATGCTGGATGATGTTGAGAAACTCGCCCTTCAGGACCTTGCCCTCCTCGGGCTTCAGGGGACACCAGCCGAAGGCGCTCAGGGGCTGCCGGGCCCGGTCGTCGTCCCGGACGGCGAGGAGAGCGAAATCGAGGACGGGGTCGGCGAGATAGAAGCGGTCCGGGTCGAAGTCGAAGACCACCGGCGCGAGGGGCCGTCCGTCGAGCCCATCCTGGAAGTTGAACTCGATCTGGCTGTACCGCGCCTCCTCCGGATCCCGGAGCACGTGCTGGTTGGTCAGGAGCAGCTCCGGGCTGACCAGCACACCGGTCCCGGTGCCGACGATGCGGCCCGCCGCATCTCGGATCCGAACCCGACCGACGGCCCGAGCGACCCGGGCTCCCCGCTCCAGGGCGGAGACTTCGATCAGGTTGTTCCGGCCGATGATGCGCTCGAAGCCGAGCCGGTCCAGGCCCAGGCGGCGGAGACGCTTGCCCGCCCGGTCCGGACTGTCGAGCTCGAGGGGCGAGGTCCGAGCGACGAGCCCGCTCCGGGTCGCCTCTCGCTGGTCGCGGCTCTCGGCGGTGCGCTCGGCGGTCGCATCGAGCACGGGTTTCGGCGGTAGGGTGGGTCGTCGCTGCATCGCGCGCTCTCCGGCTTGTGGTGTTCGTCGTCCCGGCGAGCGTCTGCCGCGCCCGGGGAGAAGATCCGCGTTGCCGTCCGCACGCTGCCGCCGGCGCTGCGCCCCCCTCGCCCTGGATTACGCCGGGCGGGGGACGGACCTGCGCCCGAGGTCGGCCTTTTGAGGGCTTCGATGACCGGAGGGCTGCCGAACGGGCGGCGGGGACCCTGCCGTCGTCCCTGTCCTGACACGTCCGCGCCCAGGAACTCGTGGCATCGTGACCCCGTGGTCGTCGCGTTCCCCGGGCCAGGGCTTCCGATTCGGACGGCGGGCGTCGCCGCCGCGACGCTCCTGGCGGGTCTCGGGTGCGGCGCCGGCGACCCCGCCCGGGGGGTGCTCCCCGCCCCCTTCGAGGCCTGTGCGGACCGCCCGCTTCCCCCGGACATGGCCCTCGACGACCGGCGGGCCTGCCGCTTCCGGGCGGGAGACCCGGCGTCCGAGACCCTGGCCGTGCCTCCCGACCTGGGGGCCCAGCTGCCGATCACCCACGTCGTGGTCCGGATGCAGGAGAATCGGTCCTTCGACCACTACCTGGGCCGGCTGCCCGCCCTGGGACGAAGGGACGTCGACGGCCTGCCCCCGGACGCCTCGAACCCGGACCCTGACGGTGCCCCCGTCGCCCCCTTCCGCCTGTCCGAGACCTGCCTCGAGGCGGACCCGCCCCACCAATGGGATCAGAACCTCTTCCAGGTGACCGGCGGGGACGACGACGGCGAGGAGATGGACGGCTTCGTGCAGAGCGCCGCGGTCTTCGGGAGCGACGGGCGCTACGTCATGGGCTACTACGACGACCGGGACCTGCCCTTCTACTACTGGCTCGCCGAGCACTTCGCCCTGAGCGACGCCTACTTCTCCGCGTCCATCGGGGGCACCTGGTCGAACCGGAACTTCCTCTACATGGCGTCCGCCCACGGGGTCCGGAGTACCTTCGACGCCGTGATCACGGAAGAGGAGACCCTCTTCGATCAGCTGGACCGGGCGGGGGTCCCCTGGGGCGTCTACACGGACGGCAATCCCCGGCAGGACACCATCGGCTGGACCCGAAGCACGCCCGGGGTCTTCGATGTCCCCACCTTCCTGCGGCGCCTACGGAACGGCAGCCTGGAACCGGTGACCTTCGTCGATACGCCCCCCTGGGCCCCGGAAGACGAGCACCCGCCGAACGACGTCCAGGTCGGCGAGGCCTGGCTCGCCGAGATCTACGATGCGGCGCTGGCGAGCCCCCTCTGGCCCGGGCTCGCGCTGATCCTGAACTACGACAACGGCGGCGGGATGTACGACCACGTACCGCCCCCCGCCGCCTGCGTGCCGACGGATGCCCCCCGGGACCAGGTCTTCGACCGCTACGGCCCCCGGACCCCCTTCCTCCTGGTGAGCCCCTGGGCGCGGCCCGGCTACGTGAGCCACGTCGTCCACAGTCATACGTCCGTGGTGCGCTTCATCCAGCTGCTCCACGGTCTGCCGGCGATGACCCATCGGGACGCCAACGCGAGCGCCCTCCTCGA
>DAPKRP010000601.1:0-4102 GCA_031800515.1 Polyangiaceae bacterium LLY-WYZ-14_1
CGGCGACATCGTGATCTCCGTGGACACGGCGCGGCGGCAGGCCGCCGAGGACGATCGCCCGATCCTGGGTCGGGTCGTTTTTTTACTGGCGCATGGGCTCCTGCACCTCCTCGGCTACGACCATGGGACCCGGCCGGAAGAGCGACGCATGACGGCGATGACGGATGTGCTCGTCTCCGCGGCGGGGAAACCCGAGGGCCTGGGGAAAAAGGCTGGGGAAAATCCCAGGGGAGGGGTGTCCGGTGGGGCCGAAACGCGGGCCAGGGGCGGCCGTCGCAGGGTCAAAAAGGTAAAAAGTACAAGCGTTTAGGCGTTCCGTTGGGCCGGCGAGGGCCCGGCCCGGGGCCGGCCCCGGGGGCTGTGGACAACCTCCCCCGGGCGGGACCTTCGTCCGGGGATGACGCCCTCTCTGGACCCCGGGGGGACCACGCCACCGCCGGCCCTCGGGCGTCTCCCGCGCCTCCTACGAGGCGGAGGCGGCATTTCCGCCCCGCTCTTCCCCGTCGCTAAACGCTTGTCTCCGCCAAAAGTGCGTGCCACCAAACTGCCGGAAACGAGCAAAGGGCACGTCTCCGACCGCGCGCAGAAACCTCCCAAACCCGGTTTTCGCGCGGACGGCACGGGGACCCGGGGAGGACCCTCCGACCATTGCGGTCAGACGGCCGTCCCACAAGTGTGGATGTAGAAGGAGCGACCATGGCCACGCGTAAGCGACTCACCAAAGCACAGATCGTCGCCGAGCTGTCCGATAAGACCGGACTGACCAAGAAGGACGTCGGCAACATGTTCGAGAGCCTCCGGGATCTCATCAAGCGCGAGCTTGGGAGCCGAGGGCCCGGGGAGTTCGTCATCCCGGACCTGCTCAAGCTCAAGGTGCGGAAGGTGCCGGCCCAGCCGAACAAGCAGTTCCGCAACCCTCAGACCGGCGAGACCATCACGAAGAACGTGCCGGCCTCGAAGAAGCTCCGGGCGACGCCCCTCAAGAAGCTCAAGGAGCTGGTTCTCTAGCCGCCGGCGGGGGGCGGGTCGGGGACCAGCACCGGTCCGCGGCGGGTCCCGGATGGACCCGCCGCCCCCGCACGGCGCTTGGCCCCTTTTCGTCCCCTACCCGGACGTCGTCGCGGTGGCGCCGAATCCGCGCCCGCTTGGGCTCGAATCCATCGCGCGCCCTCTCTCATCAGCCTGCTAGTACCCCCTGCTCGGCCATGGGCCGAAAAGGAAGGTGCACGCGATGGTCTGCAAGGAATGCGGGGACGAGGTGGACGAGCTGTTCTCGGTGAAGGTGGGGAGCCGTCGTCGCAAGGTCTGCGAGGACTGCGCGGACCGGCTGCGGGAAGAGGGCGAGATCGCCGACGCCGCCGAGGGCGCGATCCAGGACATGATGGAATACAAGGGGCGCTGAGCCCGCCCGGCGGTGCCTACCGGGGCGGTGCGGGCATCCCGCCGCGCTCGAAGAGCCGTCGTGCCTCGCCGAGGATGAGCCCCAGCTCGCCCGGGGTGAGTCGCGTGGTGAAACGCACCTGGTCCTCCCGGCGGCTCACCGTCGCTCGGGACAGGGGGCCGGAGAGGCCGAAGACGGCAGCCAGGGGGTGGCGGGCGTAGGCTTCGGCCCGCTCTCTCCAGTAGTCCGCCGCCCGCTCCGCCTCCCCGGGGCTCGGCCACCGCCCCTCGAGGGTGAGCCCGTAGTCTTCGCCCTCCCGCCGGACGACGAGCTCGAGGCGAACCGGGACGATGTCCATCGTCCCACGGCCCACGTAGGCCCGGGCGCCCTCCGCCTCGAAGGTCATCAACGCCTGGGCGGGCATCGCCAGAAGGGCCGCGGCCACGTCGGGGGCGTCGGCTACCGGGTCCGCCCCCGGCGGCGGCTCCGGGTCGCTCCCCGTCGGGCCCGTCGGGGATCCGGCGGAGGGATCCCCCTCATCCCGGGTCTGGTCCGGGGGTGCGGGGGAGGTCTCGCCGGCGTCCCGGGCGCCGCGGGCCCGGGCCACCGCGAGCAAGCGCGGCAGGTCCTCGGGCCGGGTGATGGCGAAGGCATCGCCGCCGAGGAGGGCCGCCTGCCGCTCCGTCGCGTCCCGGTCCCGCCAGGGGGCGACGGGCACCCCGTGGGCGCTCGACCAGGAGGCGGGCTCGCCCCGGGCGGTGGCGAGGCGGGCGACGGCGCGCCGGACGGTGGCGGCGCCCCCCCGGGCCCTGCCGGCGACCAACGTGCGGGATCGGCGGAGATTCGGGGAGGCCAACAGCAATCGATGCAGGTCGTCGAGGGGGGCGACCCCGGACCCGTCGAGAAGCGCCCGCCAGTCGGGGAGCACGCGCAGGAGGCCCCCGACGGGCTCCGCGAGTGGCGAGGCCCGGATCCGGTCCAGGTCGAGGCGGAGGGCGAGCTGGGCCCCGGCGGGGAGGGTCGTTCGGGCGGGCGACTCCTCCGGGCGCTCCCCCGGCTGGCCCGAGGTCTCCCCGCCGTCGCCGTCCCTACCGTCATCCGCATCCTCGCCGGTAGGCGATCCCTCGCCGGAAGAAGGAAGCGGCGCGCCCCCGGCGGTGGTCCCGTCGGCGCCGTCCCCCGGCGCCCGGGCGACCAGGGGCGGACCGCCGTCCCCGCCGGCATCGGGGGCCGGACCCGCATTCCGGGGGCTCCCGGCGTCGTCGAGGGGAGGCGCCGCGTCCCCCGGAGGCGCGGCGTCGCCGGCGACCCCGGCATCGAGGGCGGTCAACGCGCCGCCGTCGGACCACCCTGCGTCCTCCGGGCGGCCGCCGTCGGAGGGCGGGGGGCCCGCATCCGGACCTCCGGCGTCCCGGTCCGTGGGCCCGGCGTCGGCCACGGCCTCGGGTTCCGTCTCCGCCCCGGGCTCCGGGTCGGGGGCTACCTCCGGCTCCGGGTCGGCATCCGTCGTCGGGGCGACGGCCGGCTCGTCCGCGGCCTCCTCCGGAAGCTCGTCGACCTGGACCGCTTCCGCCAGACCGATCTCGATCTCGTCCCGGAGGACCAGCTCGAGGTCGATCGGGGGCGGCCCGACCGCGCCCAGGGCGACCAGAACGACCGCATGGAGCACCGCCGAGCCGACGACGGCAGCGGCGAGGCCCAGGGACGCGCGACGATCCGTTCCCCGACGATCCGACGGGCCGGTCATCCCGGGGCCCCGGGTTGACGTAGCGCGTCCCCCGTAGCAGGCGTTGCCCTTCCCGAGCACGGGGCCCGGCCATCCCCCCTCCGCCGCGCGCCCCGTCCTCCCCGCGCACCCGGAAAGGCGATCGCGTGTCCCGTACCTCTTGGCGAAGCCTCGCCTCCTTCGACGACGGCGAGCCCATCTTTGAACCCGCGCGACGGGCTCCCTCCCGGGGCCGCCGCGGGGCGCTGGCCGTCGTCGCCGGCCTCGCCCTGGTCGGCTGCAGCGGCGAAGCGGCCGGGGCGGCCAGTCGACGGACGGAGGCCGAGGCAGCCGCCAACGCGGCGCGGGAAGGGGACGACCCGGCCCAGCGGGAGCCCGTGGAGCTGGGCCCCCCGAAGCGCATCTACGCGAAGCGATACGTCGCCAAGGTGCGGGCCGGCGCGAGCCGGGAGGCGGAGCGCATCGGCTACCTTCGGGCGGGCTCCACCCTGATGGCCACGACCGCTCGCCCCGTCGGCTTCGATGGCTGCCGGGGAGGCTGGTACGAGCTCACCACCGGTGGCTTCGTCTGCAACGGACGCACGGTGGTCGCCTTCGACGGCGAGCGGCTGCCGGAGCGACCGCCGGCGGTCCCGGACCGGCGGGCCAAGCTCCCCTATCGCTACGCCGTCAACCGAAAGAACAAGGTCGCGGTCTATCGACGGCTGCCCACGGACGAAGAGGCGGTGGAGTACGAGGGCTACGTCATCCCGGGGACCGAGCCGCCTCCGAAAGCCGCCGGGGATGATTCCGGGGGCGCGGAGGATGGCGACGCCGTCGATGGGGAGGACACGGCCGCCGCCGACGGCGACGACGGCGCCGGATCCGGCTCCACGGCTGGCGCGGACGGGGAGGGCCGGGGTCGCGCCGCCGCCGAGGCGGAGCGGGCCGGCAAGACTGGGCGTGCTTCTTCCGAGACAGGGGGGGCCGCCGAAGAAGCGGCGGGCGGGCCCTCC
>DAPKRP010000602.1:0-2906 GCA_031800515.1 Polyangiaceae bacterium LLY-WYZ-14_1
GCCGAGGGGGTCGTCCCGCATGATCTCGTCGATGCCCGACGCCCGACGGAGCTCCGCCGTCGCGCGCCGGAACTCCCGCATGCCCTGTCCGACCGCCTTCATCAGGGCGGGCAGGCGCTGGGGACCGACCGCCACGAGCAGGACCACCGCGATCACGGCGAACTCCCCGAACCCGATGCCAGGCACGCCGAGGGTTCTAGCAGGGCGAGGGCAAAGGTCGATGCGCCGGAGAGGTGACGATTAGAAGCGGTCGGGGGTGGACGCCGTGACCTTCGTCCGGTCGCTGCTCATCGTCCGGCCAAAGCGGTCTCCGCCCGGGCGAGCTGGTCCCGGGCATCCGCGTCGTCCGGTGCCAGCGCCAGCAGGCGGAGGAGGTGCGCCCGGGCTTCTCGGGGTCGGTGGGCTTCGAGGAGCGATCGGGCCAGATTCCGCCGGGCGTCCACGTAGCCCGGGTCGATGGACAGGGCCCGGGCGTAGTGGGCCCGGGCCGCATCCGCGTCTCCCCGGCGGTCCCGGACCACCCCGAGGGTGTTCCAGGCTTCCGCCAGATCCGGGTCCACTTCCAGGGCACCCCGCAGCTCGGCTTCGGCGTCGCCGAGCCGACGCCGGGTCAGCGCGACGACCCCCAGGTTGGCCCGCGCTTCGGCGAAGCCCGGATGGTATTCGAGGGCGAGGCGGAAGCGGGCTTCCGCGGGGTCGAGATCGCCCCGGGCGAGGAGTCGAGCTCCCTCGCCGTTGAGCAGCAGGGCCCGGGGCGGGATCGGAGTGGTCCCGCAGCCGGTCCATCCCAGGGTGAGGCCGAGGGTCACGGCGAGGGCGGCGCCGTGGGCGCTTCCGGGACGGGTCCCGCCGGCGGCCCGGCGGCCCGTCCGCCAACGTTTCGCCGGTCGCCCCGCGGCGTTCTGCACCGGTGGCTCCCACACGTGCCGTTCATCGGATCCGGGCCCCCGGCGGTTGCGGGGCCGGCTCCCCCTCCGATCGGCGACTGATCGGTTTCCTCACCGGCCGTGCACTCATCAGCCGGGAGCGGCGTGGACCGCGCGCCCCCCGACCGCCTCCGGCCGCACGATCGTCGTGCCGGCACGGGTGGGGAGGTTCGTCCAGTGAGCAACCGACTCGACCTCATCGACCTGATCGACCTGGGATATCGACTGGACGGGGATGACCGCGCCCGCCACGCCGCCCTGGCCGGAGCCCATCAGACCCTCTGCGGCCGCCCCCTCGGGAGCGTGGTGGCGGCCTATCAGTGGCGTCCGGACGGACGCCTGGTCTTCGAACGGAAGAGCGTCGCCGCCGTCGAGACGGATCCGCGGCAGCAATCGGTGCTGCTCCGCGCCCTCGAGGCGGCGAGCGCCCGCAATCCCCGTGCCCTGTCCCTGTTCTTCGGCGCCCTCTACGTCGGCACCTTGAGCCAGCGGGGCCAAGAGGCGGAGACGGTCTCCCGTCCGTTCCTGGAGGACCTGCGCGGGATGCTCGCCCCCATCGGCATCCTCGACGTGCAAGTCGTCTGCGCGGCGAACCTCGATGGCCACGGGCTCGTCCTGCTCTCGCCCCTGCCCGAGCGCCGATCCGTGGACCACCGCAGCAAGCGCCTCTGGACGGCGGCCGCCGCCCATCTCGCCGCCGGCGACCGGCTCCGCCGCGCCCTCGCCGGCATGCCGGCGATCCACGACGCGGAAGCCGTCGTCGACGGGGCGGGCGAGGTCACCCACGCCGCCGGCCGAGCCAAGCAAGACTCCGCCCGGGAACGGCTCCGGCGGTCGGTCCGGGCGATGAACCGCGCCCACCAGGACGACGTGCGCGAGCACCCGGAGCAGGCTCTGGCCTTCTGGCAGGCCCTCGTCGACGGTCGGTGGACCCTTCTCGACCACTTCGACGGAGACGGCCGTCGCTTCGTCGTCGCCCGGGCGAACGAGCCCACCATTCGAGAGCCCCGGGCCCTGACCCGTCGGGAGCGGCAGGTCGCCTCTCTGGCGGCCCAGGGGCATTCGAACCGCGTGATCGGCTACATGCTCGGCCTGTCCGAGGGCACCGTGGCGGTCCACCTCCACCGCGGCATGGCCAAGCTCGGCATCGATCGACGTGTCGGCCTCGCCTCCCTCCACCTGACCGCGACTCGGGTGGACCGGTTGATCGACGGGCAGGTCGGCGACACGCCCCTCGAGGTGGCCAGCGCCCCGGCGCCCCGGCTCCCTTCGGCCCTGTCCCCCGCCGAGCGGGACGTCACCCAGGCGGTTCTCCGAGGGTTGACGGACGCCCAGATCGCTGCCGCCCGCGGGGTCTCCGCCCGCACCATCGGCAATCAGCTCACCAACGTCTATCGCAAGCTCGGGGTGGCGAGCCGCTCCGAGCTCGTCGCCCGGCTCGGGGCGGGGCCGCCGCCCCGGCGCTTGCCGAGCCCCGCGAGCCAGCGCTTGCTCCCGCCCCAGGAGGCGGCCTCCTGCTCCTGACGAGCCCCTTCATCGTCCCGCCGGAGTCGTCCCCATCAGAGGACGGCCCGGGGGTAGCTGCCGAGGACCCGAAACACCGCCGCCAGGGCGTCGAGCTCGGCCAGCGCCGCAGCGACCGGCGGGTCTTCCGCGTGGCCCGTCAGGTCCAGGAAGAACACGTAATCCCATTTGCCCCGCCGGCTCGGCCGGGACTCGATGCGGGTCATGCTGACCCCGTGGGTCGCCAGGGGAGCGAGCAGCCGGTGCAGCACCCCGGGCCCTTCCGTGCCGCCGGTCGAGACCAGCACCGTCGTCTTGTCCTGGCCGGAGGGAGCGAAGACCTTCCGGCCCACCACCAGGAAGCGGGTGGTGTTGTCGGGTCGGTCTTCGATGCCCTCCGCCAGCACCTCGAGCCCGTAGATCTCGCCCGCGGTGCGCCCCGCTATCGCCGCCGTCCCACGTTCGTCCCGGGCCCGC
>DAPKRP010000603.1:0-3316 GCA_031800515.1 Polyangiaceae bacterium LLY-WYZ-14_1
GGTAGGCCTCCCTCGCCGAGCCCGCCCCGGCCTCCGCCGTCGCCGCCGGCAGCAGATAGCGCCAGGCCCCCTTCCGCTCGTAGGCGACGCCGTGCTCCGGCCCGAACACCCGATCGACGAAGGCGGGGCTCGCGTCGACCACCGTCCCGTCCTCCCGGAGGAGCGACACCTCGACGTCCAATGCGGGGAGGCGGCGATCGAGGGGGCCGCCCATCGCCCCCTCCCGCTCGGTCCAACGGCGCCGAGCGACCAGCGCCGCCGTGATCAACCCCCGGGCGACGGAGCTGCCCCGGGCGGACCGCCAGAGGCGGGCCTGGCCACGCTCCCGGAGGAGGACCATCACCTCGACGTTCCCCGCGGTCCGGAAGGCCTCGGGGAACGACGTGAGCCGCGGGGGCCGGGCGCCGGCGAGGAGGGCCCGGGCCACGACCGCGAGGCTCGGGGCGAGCTCCGGGGGCACCTCGGGCCCGCCTCCGGGGGCATAGACGAAGGCCCGGCGGGCCAGGACCACCCCGCGGAAGCCGGGAATGCGGTCCGCCGCCTGGAGCCGCGCGGCGAGGGGCGCCCCCGCCCCCCGAGCGCCCCCCTTCGACCGGGGCCGGATCAGGATCCGCCGGAGTCCACGCTCGCCGAGGGCCGCGGCGAGGGCTCCGGGGTCGTCCCCGGCCAGGGCGGCGGCCAGAGGGGAGCCCGGCGTGGCCCGGACCGGTCGCACCCCCCGGGGCAGCGGAACGGGGGACCGCTCCCCCCCCACCAGCAGCACCTCGGGCTGGTCGGCGAGGGCCGCGACCACGGGACCGGCGCCACCGCCTCGGGGCGCGAGGGGCCCCATCCGGGACCACACGGTGGCGGCGACGAGGAGCAGGCCGGCGACGGCGAGCAGCAGGCCGAGCCGGACCGGGAACCGCCGGGACCGGGATCCGGGAGCACCGCCCGTCGGGGGCGGCGGCGCCCCGGCCCGGCCGGAGGCGGGCGATGCTCCGGAGTCCGACGCCGCGCCGGACGGACCGGATCCGCGGGACGCTTCCGATTCCGGCGGGGCAGAGGTCGGGGCCGACGCCTCGGGGGACATGAGTCGCTTCCGTTACCGCGGGGCCTCCCTGCCCGCCACTCCCGTCCGCGGAGCGCGCGCGGGTCGGGCGTCCCGGGCGCTCCCGGGCCGAGCGGCCCGTCCCCGCCGGGTGCGTTCCCTCATGCCCGTCGCAGGCCGGCCCCTGCTAACGGAGGGGGCCCGCTTGGAGCGAGGACACGCCCGGTGGGCCCGGGCTCGTCCCGCCTGGGCCGGCCGCCCGTCCGGAGGAAACCCGTCGTGAAGATCGGCGTCCCGAAAGAAGTGAAGACCCGCGAGTATCGGGTCGGCATCAACCCCGGCGGCGTCCGGGACCTCGTCAGCGCCGGCCACCAGGTCCTCATCGAGACCAGGGCGGGAGACGGCTCGGGCATCCCCGACGGAGCCTTCGCCGAGGCGGGGGCGACCATCGTCCCCCGGGCGGCAGACGCCTGGGGCGCCGACCTGGTGATGAAGGTCAAAGAGCCGCTGCCCTCGGAGTACGGCTTCTTCCGACCCGGTCTGGTGCTCTTCACCTATCTTCATCTCGCTCCCCTGCCCGAGCTCACCCGGGAGCTCATGGACAAGAAGGTCCGAGCGATCGCCTACGAGACCATCCAGGGTGAAGACGGCGGCCTGCCCCTGCTCCGCCCCATGAGCGAGGTCGCCGGACGGATGGCGACCCAGGTCGGGGCGACCTGCCTGGAGAAGGAGCGGGGCGGCAAGGGCATCCTGCTCGGCGGCGTCCCCGGAACCCGGCGGGGCCGGGTGGTCATCCTGGGCGGGGGCATCGTCGGGTCCAACGCCGCCCGCATCGCGGTCGGGCTTGGCGCCCAGGTGACCGTGCTCGAGACGAACCACGACCGGATGGCCTTCCTCGAAGACGTCTTCGGTGGGGCGATCGAGACCCTGTACTCCAACCCCCAGACCATCGACGAGTGCGTGCGCCAGGCGGACCTGGTGATCGGCGCCGTCCTGGTGACCGGCGCCCGGGCGCCACGGCTGGTGACGCGGGACCACATCCGGGGGATGTCGCCGGGGTCGGTGGTCGTCGACGTCAGCGTCGACCAGGGCGGCTGCATCGAAACCTGCCGTCCGACCACCCACGACGAGCCCACCTTCGAGGTCGACGGGGTCGTCCACTACTGCGTGCCGAACATGCCCGGGGCGGTCCCTTACACGAGCACCTTCGCCCTGACCAACGTGACCCTGCGCTACGCCCGGTTGATCGCCGACCTCGGCGCCGAGATGGCCATCCGCAGCCACCCCCGGCTGTCCCTGGGCGTCAACACCTGGGACGGCGCCTGCACCTACGAGGGCGTCGCCCTGGGGGTCGGGGTCGATTTCACGCCCCTCGACCGGCTGATCTGACCGCGGTACCCGGGCTGGGCGAGGCCCGCCGCCGCCCGCCGGCGAGACATGTCCCGGGGATATTTCAGCAGGCCACCGGTGTCCCGGTGTATATGTGAGGGCTTGCGACCCGCCGTCGGCCAGGCCGCTGGTCAGCCCGACGGCCGCGATCAGCACGAGGCCCAACACCGATGAGCAACGAGAACGAGCAGCAGTTCGACGGCATTCGCATCGTCGTCGGCGTCGACTTCACCGACACCGGGAACCAGGCCCTGTCCTACGGCGTTCGGATCGCGAAGCCGGAAGACGGGAGCCGTCTCGACCTCGTCTACGTCATGCCCGAGGACACGGCGGACTCCGGCAAAGACGTCGAGGCGATGAACCAGGCGATCTCGGACGGGTACAAGCGGCTCCGGGACCACTTCATCGGGCACTGCGCCCATGCCTTCCCGGAATCCAGCTGGGAGCAGGCGGTCACCTTCCACGTCCGCCTCGGCCCGCCGGCCCGGGCGATCCATCAGGTCGCCGTCGACATGGACGCGGACCTCATCGTCGTCGGCACCCACGGTCGCAAAGGGGTCGAACGCTTCGTCCTGGGCTCCGTCGCCGAGAAGCTCGTCGGCATCGCCCAGCTCCCGGTGCTGGTGGCCCGGGAGAAGACGATCGCTTCCCTGCCGAAGTCCGACTGGCCCGAGCCTGCGCGGCAGGGGGAAAACCTGCAGCGGCCACGGGGCTGGAGTCAGTCCGAGCTCATCGGGGTGAACACCGGGCGCAGCACGCGGATCTCCGGACTGCTCTGAGCGCCCCCTAGCGGGACCGCACGCCGACGCCGAGCTCCATCGACCATTGGCGGGGCAGGTCTTCCGGGGTCGTGACGCCGCGCCCCCCCCCGGGCGGGAGCAGGTCGACCGCGGCAGC
>DAPKRP010000604.1:0-3960 GCA_031800515.1 Polyangiaceae bacterium LLY-WYZ-14_1
GCTCCTCGCCGCGGGGGCCGCTCCCCCCCGGAACTACCAGGCCAACACCTACGCCTACCGGGCGTCGAGCCATTTCCTCTACTTCGTCGGTGCGCCCCTCGAGCGGGGGATGGCGCTCCTCGGCGCCGACGGGGGCTGCACCGTCTTCGTGCCGCCGCCGGACGCCGACGACGCCCTCTGGCACGGATCCCCGCCGAGCCCGGAGGCCCTGGGCCAGGCGCTGGGCTGCCCGGTCCGCACCCTGGACGCCCTGCCCGGCGCCCTCGCCGCCGCGGGACGGGTGGTCGGCGTCGCGCCGGCGGATGCGGCGAGCCAGGCATCGATGGCCGCGGTCCTGAAGCACCCCCCGGTCGACCCCGGCGCCCCCGCCGACGACGCCGAGGCCCGGGCGGTGGATGCCATCGTCGCCGTTCGCCTGGTCCACGACGAGGCGGCGGTGGCCAGCCTGCGAGAGGCCGCCGAGGCCACCGCTGCCGCCCATCAGGCGGGCATGGAGACCACCCGCCCCGGGCTCCGGGAATGGGAGGTGGTCGCGGCCATGGAGCACCCGCTCCGCCTCCGGGGCATGACGACGAGCTACCCCCCGATCGTCACCACCCGGGGAGAGGTGCTCCACAATCATGCCCACCATCATCTCCTCGCCCACGGCGACCTGCTCCTGGCCGACTTCGGTGCCGAGACCCGGGACGGCTGGGCTGGGGACGTGACCCGCACCTGGCCGGTCACCGGCACCTATAGCGCGACCCAGCGGGTGGCCTACGAGCTGGTCCAGACCGCCCAGGCCGAGGCGATCGCCGCGGTTCGCCCCGACGTCCGCTACCGGGACATCCACCTGGTGGCGGCCCGGGCGCTCTGCCGAGGCCTGGTCGACCTGGGGATCCTCCGGGGAGACGTCGACGAGCTGGTCGCCGACGGGGTGCCCTACCTCTTCTTCCCCCACGGCATCGGACATCTCATCGGGCTCGACGTCCACGACATGGAAGACCTCGGCGACCGGGCGGGGTACGCCCCGGGCCGGGCCCGGGCCAAAGACTTCGGCCTCGGGAACCTGCGCCTCGACCGGGACCTGGTGCCGGGGATGGCGGTCACCATCGAGCCGGGCTTCTACCAGGTACCCGGGATCCTCGAGCACCCGGAGCTCGGAGGAAAGGCGAAGGACCGGGTCGACTGGTCGGAGCTCGCCCGCTTCTCCGACGTGCGGGGCATCCGGATCGAAGACGACGTGCTCGTGACCGACGAAGGCGCCCAGGTGCTCACCGCGGCGATACCGAAGGAGCCGGACGAGATCGAAGCGGTGGTCGGTCGCGGCGCCTCCCCGGTCATCGCCCCGGCGACCCACCCGGCGGAATAATCCTGCACCGGGCTACCGGGCCGTGTTGCCGGGTCCATGGGGGCGGACGGGCCCCCGTGCTAGCGTCTTGCCGTCGCCGCCCGCTCGGAGAGCGTTCACCGATGCGGCGTAGGTCCGGCTCGAAGGTCACCCCTTTGCCCATGCGGCGGTCACGACGATGAACGGAGTTGCCAGCGGTCCGACGCACAGCGCCCTGATGGGGTACGTGCTCTGGATCTTCGGGTTCTTCGGCGCCCATCGGTTCTACTTCGGCAAACCGATCACCGGGACGATCTGGTTTTTCACCTTGGGGCTCTTGTTCATCGGATGGATCGTCGATCTGTTTCTGATGCCGAGCCTGCGGGAGGGGGCGAGCGCCCGCTACCAGAGCGGTGAGCACAGCTACGACGTCGCCTGGATCCTGCTGACCTTCCTGGGCGTGTTCGGGATCCACCGGTTCTATCTGGGGAAGTGGATCACCGGGATCCTCTGGTTTCTGACCGGGGGGCTCTTCGCCCTGGGCGTGCTCTACGACTACTGGACCCTCAACGAACAGGTGAGCGTTGCCAACCGGTGAGGCGCCGGGCAACGGACGGGCCCCGGATGGAGAGCACGAGGCCGCGGCCCGGCACTGGGCCGCCGCCGGTCGCTACCGGGAAGAGCGGGACCGCTGGGAGGCGGCGGGCAACCGCATCGCCCTGTTCCGCCTGCTGACCTTCCTGGTCGCGCTGGTCTGCGGGGTGAGCGGGGTCTGGCAGGAGGCCTTCGGCCTGCTCGCCGCCGGGGTGGCCGGGCTCCTGGGCTTCGCCGGGCTGGTCGCCGCCCACGCCCGGGTGATCGCGGCGCGCGACCTCGCCGAGACCCGCCGGGAGGTCCAGTCCGCCTACCTGGCCCGGGTCACCGACGACTGGCATGCCCTTCCCAACGACGGCGCAGGCCTAATCCCCGGGGGCCACCCCTACGCCCCGGACATCGACCTGGTCGGCCCCGGTTCCCTGTTCCAGCGCCTCGACGTCACCCACACCGTCGACGGCGGCCGCACCCTGGCGCGGTGGCTCGCCGCCCCGGCAACCGTCGACGAGATCGCCGGCCGGCAGGCCGCGGTCCGAGAGCTCGCCGCCGCCCGGGAGCTTCGCCAGGAGCTCGAGGTGGCAGCCCTCGTCGCCGCCGGCGGAAAGAAGCTCGACCCGGCGCCCTTCCTCGCCTTCACCGAAACGCCGCCCCTCGTGCTCGGGAAGACCTGGCTCGTGGTGGCGATGCACGCCCTCCCGGTGCTCGTCCTGGCCGCCCTGGCCGCGGTGGGCGCCGGCCTTCTGCCCTCGGAGGCCTGGCTCGTCCCCTTCGCTGGGACCGCGGGGCTCGGGCTCTGGACCGCGGGCCCGGCCCGGAAGGTCTTCGAGCTCGCCGCCGCCCGGCGGGGCTTTGGCGAGGCCTTCGAGCGCATGCTGCGGCTCCTCGAGGCCCACCGCTTCGAGGCCCCGACCCTGGTCGCCCTGGCCAAGCGCCTCGAAGCCGGGGGCCAGCCGCCCTCGTCGAGCCTGCGCCGCCTGGATCGCTGGCTCGGGCTGGCGGCCCTCCGGGAACAGCCCTTGGTGCAGATCCCGCTGCAGCTCACCGTGCTCTGGGACCTCCACGTGCTCTACCGGCTGGAACGATGGAACGCGGAGGTCGGGGCGCGAATGGGGGAGCTCTTCGCCGCCGTCGGCGAGCTCGAAGCGCTGGCCTCCTTGGCCGTCCTGGTCGACGGCGACCCGGACGCGACCTTTCCGGAGGTGGTCGCTCCCGGCGGGGCGCTCAGCGCCGACGGCCTCGCCCACCCGCTTCTGCCCGCGTCGCTCCGGGTGGCGAACGACGTCGCGCTCCCTGGGCCGGGAAGCGCACTCCTGGTCACGGGCTCGAACATGGCGGGCAAGAGCACGCTCCTCCGGTCGATGGCCCTCAACGTGGTGCTCGCCCTCGCCGGCGGGGCGGTGATCGCCCGGCGGATGCAGGTGCCCCGGGTGCGGCTCCGGGCGAGCATGCGGGCCCAGGACGACCTGCAGCGAGGGGCTAGCTACTTCCATGCCGAGCTCACCAAGCTGCGCACGGTGATCGACCGGGCCGACGAAGAGCCGCCGATCCTCTTCGTCCTGGACGAGCTCCTCCGAGGCACCAACGCCGAGGCCCGCCACCTGGGCGCCCGGGCGGTCCTGACCCACCTCCTCGATCGAGGGGGGATGGGCTTGGTCGCCACCCACGACACCGCCCTCGGCGCCCTCGCCGACGAGCGGCCGGGCAAGGTCCGAAACGTCCACTTCACCGACGTCATGCGGGACGGGGAGATGGTCTTCGACTATCGGCTCCGCCCCGGCATCGTCCAAGGGTCGAACGCCCTCCGGCTGCTCCGTCAGGCGGGCATCGACGTCGCCGACCCGTCCCCGAAGGACCGGTCCTCGTCCGCCGCGGCCCCAGCCGCCGGCGCGTCCCCGGCCGACCCGTCGACGACAGGCGGCGCCGGGGCCTGAGAGGGTCGCTCAAACTAACGCTCCGCGGTTCAGCCGCCGCCGAGGAGGCGGTAGTAGCCAGCGCTCTCGAGAAGCGCGGTGCGGCGGAGCTTCGCCTGGTGCTTCGACCGGGGGAAGGGCTCGAAG
>DAPKRP010000605.1:0-2188 GCA_031800515.1 Polyangiaceae bacterium LLY-WYZ-14_1
GCCCCTCGGACGCTGCCTGGTCGACGTCTCCCGCCGGGCGCGCTTCGACCCGTCGGACGGCAACGTCACCGTGCGGATCCCCCTGCGGCTGCGCCGAACCGGCTCCTAGCGATCCGGCCTGGCTACCAGGTCAGCCGGCTCGGGACCCGACCGAAACGTCGGTCGCCCTCCCCCGTGACGCCGGCCGCGTCTCTTGCTACACCCGGTCGCCCTCCTGGGGCGGGTCGGACCCGATCCGGCCCCGCCCTGGCGCGAGCCCACCGGATGGTTAGCTTGCCGGCCATCCCGGGGGCAGACGTTCTCCGGGAACGCCCTAGACTCCTCGTCGAAGGGGCGCATCAGGAGGAACCAAGGAGCATCCGTGGCGAAGAAGAAGCGACGACGACGAAGCAGACCGTGGGACGCTGGCGACGACAACGCCAGGGACGACCACGTCAAGGTCGAAGGCCGGATCACGAACGTCTACGCCGGCGGCCAGTTCGAAGTAGAGACCGAAGCCGGGGCCACCGTGCGGGCCCAGCTCTGCGGCCGCATGCGGAAGTTCCGCATTCGCGTCCTGCTCGGTGACTGGGTGACCGTCGCCCTGTCCCCCTACGACCTGTCCCACGGCATGATCGTCTTCCGGGCGAAGTAGCGGCGCGGGCCCGCCGGCGGGGTCGCCGGAGCCTCACCGCGACGCCCCGGCCAGACCGCCGGCCGTTCTTGGGCTTCTGTTTGCCCGACCTTCATGGTTTCGTCACCCGGTGTCGGCGACACTCGGGCCGTGCCCGACCGACCGCGCCGACCCGACGACGCCCATGACGACCGCGCCGCCCCGCCTGCCGCCGAGCCCGACGGCTCGTCGTCGGCGGCCCCGTCGGTGGCGACCCCCGGGCCCGAGGCGGCGGACGCTCCCCCCCGGCAGCGTGCCCTTCCCGGCTTCATCCTCGGCTTCGGGGCCGTCCTGCTCGGGGCGGTGGCCGCGGTGGCCCTCACCGGCGTCGGCCTCGGCGGGGGCCAGGGCGCCGACCCCGGCGCGTTGGATCCGGCGGCGGACCGGGCCCGCAACCTCGGCGCCCTCGAAGCCCGGGCCGTCGAGGCGAGCGAGCTCGTCGGCCCGGCGGACGAGCGGCCCGGTCTCCTCGAGGGCGTACCCCCGGTCCGTCCGGAGGGCGCGGAGGCGTTAGGCCTCACCCCCACCGTGGTCACCCGTCTGCTCCTCGACGAACGGGGCCGGGTCGTCGAGTCGCGCATCTACCGCAGCCGCCCGGAGCTCGCCGCCTTCGAGGAAGCGGCCCTCGGCGCGGTGAGCGACTACCGCTTCACCCCGGCCCGGCGAGCGGGGGCGGCGGTGCCGGTCTGGGTCAACTGGCCGGTGCGCTTCCGGGCCCGGCCCTCCGGCGAGCCCGTCGTCCTCCGGATCAAAGGCTCCAACACCATCGGCGGCGCCCTCGGCCCGGACCTCGCCGGCGCCTTCATGGAGCGGCGCCCGGAGGTCTTCGTCACCGTCGAGAGCCTCGGGTCAAGCACCGCCTTCGCCGGCCTGTTCGACGGGTCCGCGGACATCGGCGCCTCCTCCCGGCCGGTCTCGGAGGAGGAGACCGCAGAGGCCCGGCACCTCGGGGTCAACCTCCGGGAATACGTCCTCGGCTACGACGGGATCGCCGTCGTCGTCCAACCGTCGAATCCCGTCGCCTCCCTGACCCGAGCCGAGCTGGCGTCGATCTTCGCCGGTCGGGTCGACGACTGGGGCGAGGTCGGGGGGACGGAGGGCCTGGCGATCCGGCTCCTCGGTCGACCCGCCTACTCGGGCACCCACGGCTACTTCGACGCCGCCGTCCTCGAACGGACCGACCCGGACCTGGACTTCAGCGAGCGGGTGGAAGAGCGGGAACAATCCGACGAGCTCGTCGCGGCGGTCGCCGAGGACCCGGCGGCGGTGGGCTACGTCGGGCTCGGCTGGGTCGACGAGCGGGTACGGGCGCTACCGGTGGCCGCCGGGACGGGCTTCCCCCCGGTCGCTCCGACGGCGGCCAGCATTCGGAGCGGGGACTACCCCATCTACCGGCCGCTGCTCTTCTATACCCGGGGCACCCCCACCGGGGTCGTCGCCGACTTCCTGCGCTTCGCCTTCTCCGCCGAGGGACAGGAACGGGTGCGGGCCCACGGCTTCGAGCCGTCCGGGGTGGCGCTGCCCCTCGGGGAGGTG
>DAPKRP010000606.1:0-3795 GCA_031800515.1 Polyangiaceae bacterium LLY-WYZ-14_1
TCCACGTGGACATGGACGCCTTCTTCGCCTCCGTCGAGCAGCAGGACGATCCGAAGCTCCGGGGCCGTCCGGTCCTGGTCGGAGGTCCGGGTCCCCGGGGCGTCGTCGCCGCCGCGAGCTACGAGGCGCGACCCTCCGGAGTCCGATCCGCCATGCCCCTCATGAAGGCCCTTCGCCTCTGCCCCGAGGCGGTCGTGGTTCCTCCGAGGCATGGTCGCTACGTCGAGGTGAGCCGGCGGGTGTTCGCCGTCTTCCACCGCTTCACCCCCCTGGTCGAGGGGCTGTCCGTGGACGAGGCCTTTCTCGACGTGAGCGCGAGCCGCCGGCTGTTCGGGGACGGGGCCGAGGTGGCCCGACGCATCAAAGCGACGGTCCGGGAAGAGACCGGGCTCGTCGCCTCCGCCGGGGTCGCCACGTCGAAGTTCGTCGCGAAGGTGGCGAGCGACCTGGACAAGCCCGACGGCCTGGTCGTCGTCCCCCCTGGCGAGGAGGCGGACTTCCTGTCCCCGCTGCCGATCGAGCGCATGTGGGGAGTCGGGCCGAAGGCTGCCGAGCGACTTCGGGGTCTGGGCCTCGGGACCTTCGGCCAGCTGGTGGCAGCGGACGACCGCACCCTGGAAGCGCTCCTCGGCCGCTGGGGCTGGACCGTTCGGGACCTGGCGCAGGGGGTGGACCCTCGGCCCGTGGTGCCGGATCGAGAGGCGAAGTCCCTCGGGGCGGAAGAGACCTTCGACCACGATCTGCACCGAGCGGACGAGCTCCGCCGCGCCCTCCTCGGGCAGGCCCGTCGGGTGGCGGCTCGACTCACCCAGGCGGGGCTCGCCGGGCGGGTGGTCACCGTGAAGCTCAAGGATGCCGACTTCGCCCTGCGAAGCCGTCAGCTACGCCTGCCGACGGCGGTCTCCGACACGGATGCGATCTACCGTGCGGCCCAGACGCTGCTGGAGCGTTTCCCCCGGACCGGCCGGGGGATCCGCCTGACCGGGGTGGCCGTGAGCGAGCTGTCCACCTCGGCGGTCGCCGAGCTGTTTCCCGATGCGGACAAAGCCCGGCGGGAAGCGCTGGAGGTCACCCGGTCGGCGATCGAGGCCCGCTTTGGCGCGGCGGGATTGACCCGAGCCGCCCTCCTGGACGGCGGCGACGACCGCCGCCGGGGCCGCTGAAGAACGGTCTGCCCCAGGCGAGGGATCACTCCCCGTCGAAGCCACCCATGGTGCCGAGACCGACGACCTCCACGGCCGACGTTCCCCAGCTCGGAAGGCCGCTGGTGGCCCCCTCCCAGCCCGTCGGCGCGGCGAGCGTACCGGCGGGCTCGGCGACCTGAACCTCGTCTGCCTGCGCCCCGAGGGCCTGGAAGAAGTAGCCGGCGGCGGCCACGACCCCCGGGGCCGTCCGCTCCGTGGTCCGCAGGGTCACCCGCCAGGGATCGGTGATCGGGAGGGGGATGGCGGCAGCGAGGAACTGTTCCGGAAAGGGCAGCCGCGGTGCGAAGCGGTCGACGGGCAGGGTCGATGAGCAGGCGACCAGGGTCGCCCCCGGGGACATGCCGCCCTGCAGGCCGCTGAGCAGGCGGTGCTTGTCGTGGAGGATGGCGGCCTCCGCCTCGAGCACGAGGTCGCATTCCCCGAGGCAGAGCTCCCGGGGGTCGACGACGACCTCCCGCCGCATTCGCTGGCGCTGGTCGTCGGTCAGCAGGCCGGACGCGACGGCCCGGTCGAGATCGCCTTCGAGCCAGGCCCACCGGGCTTCCGGGTCGGGCTCTGCCGGGTCGTGGACCAGGACCGGGTAGTCGCTGCTCACCACCCGTTCCAGCAACTTCAACGCGAGGGAGCCTCGACCGACCACCGCTACGACCCCGACGGCCATGCGCTGCCTCCTGTCCGGGGTGAACTACGGACCGGACCCCGAGCGGTTCTAGTGCAGTAGACACCGGCCACCGTCGCGTCAAGCGCACGGCACCTCGTTCTAACGAAATCCACCGCCTGGGTTACGGCGGCCGGGGCGCGGCCCTGCCCTCCGGGCGCGCCTTCGACGACCGGGGCCGCGACGGGCCGCGTTTGGCGGCTCGAAATTCCGGGCGGGTGTATTAGGTTCCCCCCGTCGAGGGCAGGCCGGCTCGAACCGTCGAGCCGGTCCCGGCGCCCTCATGCCTGGAGGCCCGGCGATGAGCGCGATCCACACGAAGTTCATCTTCGTCACCGGCGGTGTGGTCAGCAGCATCGGCAAGGGCCTGGCGGCCGCCTCCATGGGCGCCCTGCTGGAAGCCCGGGGGCTCAAGGTCACCAACCTCAAGCTCGACCCCTACATCAACGTCGACCCGGGCACGATGTCCCCGTACCAGCACGGCGAGGTCTTCGTCACCGACGACGGGGCGGAGACGGACCTCGACCTCGGCCACTACGAACGGTTCACCACCGCCCGGATGACCCGGGCGAACAACTTCACCACCGGTCGGGTCTACGACGCGGTGATCTCGAAGGAACGCCGGGGGGATTATCTGGGGGCCACCATCCAGGTGATCCCCCACGTCACGGACGAGATCAAAGCCCGGGTGCTCGACGCCGCCCGGGGGGCGGACGTCGCGATCGTCGAGATCGGCGGTACCGTCGGCGACATCGAATCCCTGCCCTTCCTCGAGGCCGTGCGGCAGCTCCGGAGCGAGCTCGGGGTGCAGAACGCGGTCAGCGTCCACGTGACCCTCGTGCCGAACATCGCTGCCGCCGGGGAGCTCAAGACGAAGCCGACGCAGCATTCCGTCAAGGAGCTCCTCGGGGTCGGCATCCAGCCGGAGATCCTGATCTGCCGGGCGGAAACCACCCTTCCCCGCTCCACCAAGGAGAAGATCGCCCACTTCTGCAACGTGCCGGTGGACGCCGTGATCTCGGCGCCGGACGTCGGGGTGATCTACGAGCTGCCCCTCGTGCTGAACGAAGAGGGCCTGGATAACCGGATCGCCGAGCGGCTCAACATCTGGTCCCGGCAGCCCGAGCTCTCCCCCTGGCGAGAGACCGTCGACCGCATCCGGGCGGCCCCCCGGGGGCGGGTGTCCATCGCCGTCGTCGGCAAGTACGTGCACCTCCGGGACAGCTACAAGTCCCTCCACGAGGCCCTCGCCCACGGCGGTCTGGCGAACGACGTTCAGGTCGACCTGACCTACGTCGACAGCGAAGCGGACCAGGCGACCCTGGAAGAGCAGCTCCGACAGCACGACGCGATCCTGGTGCCCGGCGGCTTCGGGGACCGGGGTACGGAAGGCAAGGTCCGGGCGATCCGCTTCGCGCGGGAGACCGGGGTCCCCTTCTTCGGGATCTGCCTCGGCATGCAGATGGCCGTCGTGGAATACGCCCGAAGCGTCTGCGGGCTGGACGGGGCCAACAGCACCGAGTTCGACCCGGACGCGGTCCACCCGGTGATCGACCTGATGCCGGACCAGCGCGGCCTGGCGGACAAGGGGGCGACGATGCGCCTCGGGGCCTACGGCTGCCGGATCCTGGCCGACAGCCGGGCCCATCGGATCTATGGCGCCACCGAGGTCAGCGAACGCCATCGGCACCGCTTCGAGTTCAACGATGCCTACCGGGAAAAGCTCGAGGGGCTGGGGATGGTCGTGAGCGGCACCAATCCCGATACGGGCCTGGTCGAGATCGTCGAGCTCCCGGACCACCCCTACTTCCTCGGCTGCCAGTTCCATCCGGAGTTCAAGAGCCGGCCCCACGCCCCCCATCCCCTCTTTTCCCACTTCGTGCGGGCAGCCCTCGACCGGCGGGACAGCCGCCGCGCCGCATCCGCCACCCC
>DAPKRP010000607.1:0-2795 GCA_031800515.1 Polyangiaceae bacterium LLY-WYZ-14_1
GGGCTGGCTTCCGCGACCCCCTCCCCGACCCCTGCGGCGTCCCTCTCGTACCGGGAACCCTCCGGTGGGAAGGCCGCGGCTCCCTGCGGCTCCCGCCGGGCCGCGCCCTCGGCCCAGGCGTCCGGTTGGGTCCTTTCCTCCCGGCGACCCGGGCCATCGGGTGGGGTTGCCGAGGCCTCCCGGAGGCGGGGGACGAGCTCCGTCCGACGGTCCGGCAGGCCATGGCCCCCGCCTCGCAGGCCACCCGCGCCCCGCTGTTTGTCCAGCACCGGGAAGTCTTCGAGGGTGAGCTCTTCCCGTCGACAGAGCAGCACCGCCTGCTCGACCATGTTCCGCAGCTCCCGAACGTTCCCCGGGAACGGATAGGCGCCGAGCGCCTCCACCACCTCCGGCGCGATGCTCAAGGGACCCTTCCCCAGCACCCGAACGTGCTCGGCCACGAAGCTCGTCGCCAGGAGCACCACGTCCTCGTCCCGCTCCCGGAGCGGCGGCACCACCACGACGAAGACCTCTAGCCGGAACCGCAGGTCCGCCCGAAAGCGGCCTTCCGCCACCGCCGCCTCCAGGTCCCGGTTGGTCGCGGTGATCACCCGGGCCTTCAGGTTCCGGGCTCGGGTGCTCCCCACCCGGGTGTATTCCCGCTCTTCCAGCAGCCGAAGGAGCTTCGTCTGGGTGTGGAGCTCGATCTCTCCGATCTCGTCGAGGAACAGGGTGCCTTCCTGGGCCGCCTCGACCCGGCCCTTCTTCGTGCCCGTCGCCCCGGTGAAGGACCCCTTCTCGTAGCCGAAGAGCTCGCTCTCGAAGAGACTGCTCGGAACGCTGGTGCAGTCGAGGGCGACGAAAGGCTCGTAGGCCCGGGGGGACAGCTGGTGGATCGCCTGGGCGATCACGCTCTTGCCCGTCCCCGTCTCTCCGAGGAGCAGCACCGTGGTGTCGCCGCTCTGGCTCACCGCCCGCACCCGCTCCCAGAGGGATTTCATCGCCCGGCTCTTCCCGAGGAGACCGTGCTGTCCCTGGTCGGGGCGGTGGCGCCCAGCGGCGAGCTTCCGAGCCTGAGCGTAGCGGGCCCCCCGCTCGATCTCGAGGAGATACTCGGAGAGGTCCGCGCCCTTTTTGATGTAGTGGAAGGCGCCCCGACGCATCGCCTGGACGGCGACGTCCACGTCCGGGTAGGCGGTCACCATGAGGAACGCGGCCCCCCGGCCTTCCGGTAGCAGCTCGTCGAGGAGCTCGAGCCCGTTCTTCCCGGGTAGCTGGTAGTCGAGGACGACGACGTCGGGCTCGACGCTCCGAAGCTGCCCCCGGGCCTCTTCGGCGGTGAGGGCTGCGGCCACGTCGTGTCCCTCGCGCCGTAGCAGCCGCTCCAGGCTGCGGACGAAGTGGACGTCGTCGTCGACGATGAGCACCCGCCCCGACACGGCTCAGGTCTCGGATGGCTCGGGTGGGTCGGGGTCCCGGTCGTCGCCCGGCGGGGGGGCGAAGTCCTGCCGATCCGTGACCACGTGATCGACGGGGACGTCCCCCGGGGTGACCGGCACCTCGGCCAGGAGCTGGAAGTCGAAGATCACGGCGACCCGGAAGGCCTGGGGCATCCGGGGCAGCAGCCGGTCGTAGAAGCCGCCGCCATAGCCGAGACGTCGTCCCCGGTCGTCCACGGCGAGGGCGGGAACGAGGGCGAGGTCGACCTCCCCCGGTTCGATCACCGCCGCGGTGACGGCGGGCTGAAGGAACCCCCGCCCCGATTCCTCGAGGACATCTCCCGGACCGTAGGCCCGCAGCTCGAGGTCTTCCCCGAGGAGGTCGAGCCAGGGGAGGGCGACGCGGGCACCCCGGGCCCAGGCCGCCTCCATCACCGGGGTCGGGTCCACCTCGCCCCGCATCGGCGCGTAGGCCAGCACGGTCCGCGCCGCCATCGCCCGGGGCTCCCGTCGAAGGCGGTCGGCGATCGCGGCGGACCGGGCCTGTCGAGCCTCCCGGGGGAGGGCGCGTCGGATGGCCCGCAGGCGTTTCCGGAGCTCCGCCTTCGCCTGCAGGCGGAGGGCGTTTTCCGCTTCCGGGGGGTAGGGGGAGCCCACGAGGGCCCGGCGGCGCCCGGAGGAACCGTCGTCACCCACCGGTCGACCTCTCCGGCGCCTCGTCCCCCGCCGGCGGGGCGTCTCGGTCCCGGAGCTCCGCCGAGGACGTCCCGCGGTCTTCCTGCTGCAGGCGCTCGTCGATGCGGGCGATCAGGTCCTTCACCGTGTCCGCCGTCCGGGTCCGCAGCTCGTCGAGGGTGTCCTCCCGGGCGACCAGGTCATCGGCGATGTCCAGGGCGACCATGGCCAGCACCTGCGCCGGCGTCGCCCGCCGGGCCGCATCCGGTCCCAGGGCGGCGACGCGCGCGTTAACGAGGTCTGCGAGGCGCCGTAGGTGGTCTTCGTCGGCGTCGGAGGTCATCCGATACCGGGCTCCGGCGATCTCCAGCGTGACCGTTTTCTTCACAGACCCCGACGAAGCTTCCAGGCCCGGGGGGGCAGCGTCAAGAAACGCCCGTGATAGTCTGCCGGGCGACCCGGCCCGGGCGGCCTGCCCCGGCAGCGTCTTCCGGCGGACCCGGGGGCCAGGAACGCGATGATCCACGTTCAGTGCCCCAGCTGCGCCTCGGACTACGACCTCGACGAGCGGCGCCTCCCCGCCTCCGGGACGACCATGCGCTGCCCCGCCTGTGGCCATCGTTTTCGGGTCACCCCGGACGGCAAGGTCGGCGCGGCGGACGAGACCGGCGCCGTCCCCTCCCCGCCCCGGCTGCCGGCGCC
>DAPKRP010000608.1:0-2978 GCA_031800515.1 Polyangiaceae bacterium LLY-WYZ-14_1
GAGGAAGGCCGCCGCCCTCCGGCCGCCGCTGCGCCGAGGGCGGAGAACGCCGACGGACGGCCGCGCCATCCGCATCGTCACCCGCCGCCCTCCCCGGCCCCAGCGGACGCGGGTGCCTCGAGGCCGAGCTCGAAGTCCCGGGGGAGGCTCGGGTCCACCCGGTCCGCGAGATAGGAAAGGTGACCGTCGACGTAGACCCGGCTCGGCCGGGCGTAGACGGAGAAGGGGTTCCCGGACCAGACGACGACGTCCGCCATCTTGCCGACCTCGAGGCTTCCGGTTCGGTCGTCCACGCCGAGGGTCCAGGCCGCGTTGAGGGTGATCCAGCGGAGGGCCGTATCGTCGTCGACGGGGATGCCGGCACGCCTCCCCGCGGTGGCGGCTTTCGCCGCTTCCTGGGCCAGCCGTTGAACCAGCATGGGGCTATCCGAGTGAAGGGTGGCCCGCACCCCGGCCTCGCTCAGGAGGGGGAGCGTTTCGAGGATGGTGTCGTAGGCCTCGAGCTTGAATCCCCACCAGTCCGCCCAGGTGGCGACACCGACCTCCGCCTCGGCGAGAAGATCCCGGATCTTGTAGCTCTCCACGGCGTGGTGAAAGGCCCGGATCCGGAAGCCCAGCTCCCGGGCGACGTCCATCATCAACGCCATCTCGTCGGCGCGATAGCAGTGCATCTGGACGAGGATCCGACCCTCGAGGACGCCGAGCAGGGTCTCGAGCCCGAGGTCCCTCTCCGGGGGGAGGGGCGGCCCCCCGGCTTCGTCGTCGTCGTCGTCGTCGTCGTCACCCGAGCGGGCCCCCGAGGGGTCCGCCGCGCCGTGCTTCCGGAGCCAGCGGGCCTGCTTCCGCTGCCATGCCGACCACGTTCGTCCGTAGTGGGCGGCCTCGAGGAAGGCGGCGCGGTAGCCGGCGACGTTGCCCATCCGGGTCGAGGGAGCCGCGTTCCGTCCCCCATAGACCCGCTTCGGGTTTTCTCCGCAGGCCATCTTCAGCGTCGCCGGTGCTCCCGGAAAGGCCATCTCCCGAGCCGAGCGGCCCAGGTGCAGCTTGAAGGTCGCCCCCCGACCGCCGATCAGATTCGCCGACCCGGGAAGCACCAGGATGGTGGTTACCCCCGCGGCCAGCGCCCGGGACAGGGCGGGGTCTTGCGGCCAGAAGGAGTCCGACGCCCGCACCTCCGCGGTGACCGGGTCCGTCGCCTCGTTCCCGTCGGCGGTCGCCCGCACCGACGGCACGGCGTAGACCCCCATGTGGGAATGGGCGTCGATGAGGCCCGGCGTGACGAATCGACCCGAGACGTCGACCACCCGGGCGTCCTCCGAGACCGCGACCGCGTCCGCGGGACCGACGGCTTCGATCACGCCGTTGGCGAAGACGACGGTCCCGGGGCGGTGGATGTTCCCGGCAGCGGTCAGGACGGTCGCCCCGACAAGAGCCACCCGGGGCGAGCTCCCGGGCGTCCCCGGCTCCTCGACCTCGGCGGCCTCGGCATCCCAGGGGAGCGGGGGCAGGTCGTTCCCGTCGGCAGCCGCCCCGGAACCACTCGCGGCGGCTCCCCCGCAGCCGAGAAGTCCCAGGACCCAGCAGCCGGCCCCCAACCAGGCCCGTGCAGGGGGTCGGGGGCGGACCCAGCGGGGCCGGAGGTCACGCCGGGGGCCGGGTTCCGGACGGGACGAGGAGGGCGCGCGCGTCATCGGGGCGCGGGAGCATCGCACGACGGCGACGACGCTGAAAAGGCTTCGATGAAGGCGCCCTCAGCCGTCGCCGGTGGACCGAACGATGATGAAGCCGAGGTCGTCGCCGGGGAGCGCAGGAGCCGCGTAGACGCCGTAGGCGTAGCTTCGGCCGTAGCTCTTGATCCGGCCGAGGAAGCCGTCCGGATGCTCGGCGAGCCCCTTGGCCCGCGCCGGGCCGTCGGGAAGGTCCCCGGTGAGCTCGATGCCGCTCTGGGGGGCGAAGAGACGGTCGCCCTTGGTGGTGAGGACCCAGACGACCGTGCCCGCGGGCTTCGTGTTCTCGAGCCGGAGTTGGGTGCTGAGCCGCTGGGCGAGCCGCCACAGGGGGATGCCCGCGACGACCGCGCCGACGACGTCGCCTTTCCGCGTCGCCGGGGCCGCGAACAGGATCGACCAGGACGATTCCCCCTGGCCGTCGATGGGCTCGAACTCTCCGAGTCCCACCCCGGCTTCCCCCCGGAGGGCCTCCCGGACCACCGGGTAGCGGGCACCGAAGTCGATGCCCGCCAGGGTGTCCGGCTCGGCGCCCCGGGCGATCACCTTCCCATCGGGACCCACCGCGGCGAGGAAGCTCATCGGGCTGGCGATGAGCTCGTCGACCCCCCGGGGGGGCGTCTTGACGAAGCGGAGGCCGGTCCGCAGCTGCGCCACTCGGTCGGCGGGGTCGTCGACCTGGAAGCCGGGGGCCAGCCGCTCCGCGGCGCTGGCGACCCCCTTTCGGTGGCGGGCGAGGTCTTCTTCGATGAGCGAGCGCACCCGGGGCAGGTCCTGCTGCCGGATGCGCGCGTGCTCCTCTTCGACGCCGTCGTCGCATCCGCTGGCGAAGAGGGCGCAGAGCGCCAGCAGACCTCCCGCAAGCCGGAGTCTGCCTCCCCGGAGAAGGCCCCTCGCCGGGGCCGGCGAGGGCGGGATGGTCGGGGAGCAGCTCACCGGCTGGGGCCCTATTCGGCGGCGACGGCGGTCGAGGCCCCGCTGCCTTCCGGGTCGCCCCCGGCGCCGGCGCAGAACTCTTCGTAGTCGATGTAGGACGTGATCGACGGCGACTCGCCGCAGACCGGGCAGCTCGGGTCCTTGCGGAGCCGAAGGGTGCGGAACTGCATCTTCAGGGAATCGTAGGAGAGCAGGCGACCGACGAGGGGCTCGCCCTTGCCGAGGACCACCTTGATCGCCTCCGTCGCTTGGATGGTGCCCACGATCCCGGGCAGCACGCCGAGGACGCCGGCTTCCGCGCAGGAGGGCGCCAGG
>DAPKRP010000609.1:0-9628 GCA_031800515.1 Polyangiaceae bacterium LLY-WYZ-14_1
GTCTGACCGAAGAGCGCCGCCTGCTGGTCGCCGGCGATACCGGCGATGGGCAAGCCGTCGGGGAGGGTCGGCACGTCGGCGGTACGGGCGACCTCCTCGCTGCTCGAGCGAACCTCCGGGAGCACGGCCAGCGGCACCCGGAGATGCCGCGCGAGCTCGTCGTCCCAGCGGCCCTTGCGCAGGTCCCAGAGCAGGGTGCGGGAGGCGTTGGTCACGTCGGTGACCAGCGCCTGGCCCCCGCTCAGGCGATGGATGAGCCAGGCGTCGATGGTCCCCGCCGCGAGCTCCCCCCGGTCTGCCCGGTCCCGGGCCCCCGGCACCGCGTCGAGAAGCCATTCCATCTTCGTCCCGGAAAAATACGGGTCGAGAACGAGGCCGGTCCGGCGACGGAAGGCTTCCTCGAGCCCCCGGTCCCGGAGCTCGCGACAACGGTCCGCGGTGCGGCGGTCCTGCCAGACGATGGCCCGGTGGAGGGGGCGTCCGGTCTCCCGCTCCCAGAGCACGGTGGTCTCCCGCTGGTTGGTGATCCCGATGGCGGCGCAGTCCGCGAGGTCCACCCCGGCCGCCCCCCGGGCATCCCCGAGGGCGTCGAGGAAGCTCTGCCAGATCTCGTCGAGGTCGTGCTCGACCCAGCCGGAGCGGGGGAAGTGCTGAGGGAACTCCCGCGTCGCCTTCCCGAGGATCCGACCGTCGCCGCCGAGGAAGACCACCGTCGTCCCCGTCGTCCCCTGGTCGATGGCAAGCACGAAGCGCGTCATGCGAGGATCCTCACCGTACCGGTCCCCCTCTCCCCCCGCAAAGGAAAGCACGGCGGGGCGGGGCGGCGAAAGTCACCCCGGGTCCCCCCCTGGGGCCCCTCACGACTCGCCGAGCTCCTGGAGAAACACCTCGGCGGCGACGAGCTCCGGGTCTTCGCTCCTCGCCTTCCGCGCCCACAGGAGGGCGCGCCGCACCTCGCCGCGCTCCTGGGCGATCTGGGCCTGGGCGAGGAACGCCTCGGCCCGGCTCATCGAGCCCTCCGTCTTCGCCAGGGTCACCACCCGCAGCGCGTTCAGCGCCGTGTCGTGGTCGCCGAGGGCCATCGCCAGGCGGGCCAGCTCGGAGGCGACGACGCCGTTGTTCTTGTCGCTCTCGAGGGCGGCGGCGAGCCACTGCAGCTGGAGCTGCCGATCGCCGGCGATCTCCGCGAGGCGCGCCATCCGAAGCTGGAGCTCGGCGAGCTCCGGGGAGCGGCGCCGGGGGTGCTCGGCGATCGCTTGCTCCAGGATCCGACCGGCATCGGCGAAGCGCTCGGCGCCGGTCAGGGAATCGACCAGGAGCAACCGCGTCTCGTGGTCGTCCGGCCGGAGCTCCGCCGCCTGCTCGAGGGGCTCGAGGGCGTAGACGGCGGTGTCCTCGTGCTGCAGGTAGAGCTCGCCGGCCCGACGCAGGAGGATGAAGCGGGCCTCCGGGTCGTCGGTCCGGGCCGCATCCCCGAGGAGCAGACCGGCGAGCTCCGGGTGGGCGCCGAGGGACTCGTAGAGCCGGCGGAGCCGCTCCCGGACCGGCTCGTCGTCGGGATGCTGGCCGTGCACGAGCTCCAGCCCTTCCCGCGCTTCCTCCGGACGGCCGAGGGTCTCCCAGGCGGCGGCGAGGGCCAGCCCGGCCTCCCGCTGGGCGTCCCCTTCTTCGACGTCCAGGAGCCGACGGAGGGTCTGGGCCAGGGCCTCGGTGCGACCGGAGGCCTCGTCGACGGCCCGCAGGCGACGGAGGCCCTCCAGGTCCCGGGGGTCCCGGTCGAGCCAGCCGGCGAGCACCTCTCGGGAACGCTCGGGCTCCCCGTGGGCGGCGAAGAGCTCGACGAGCCGGTAGGAGGCGTCCCGTTCCTCGTCGAGGTCACCGACCGCCGAGGCGGCCGCCCGCCGGGTCTCGTGGGCGGCCAGGAGGTCGCCGACGACCTTGTCCGGGGCCAGCCGGTAGGCGGCCTCGAGGTCTTCCGTCCGCCCCTCTTCCTCGCCGAGCTCGGCGGAGAGGGCGGCCCGGAGCCGGAGCAGGCCCACCCGCGCGGGGCTCTCCGGGTCGAGCCCGTCGAGGGCGCCGGTGACGTCGGCGATCGCCGCCGCCGTCTCCCCCGCCTCCCGACGCCGAGCGACCAGCTCGGCCAGGAGGGCCCCGTCCGTCGGGACCAGCGCGAGCGCCTGGGAGAGCACCCCCGCCGCTGCGTCCGGCCGCTCGAGCTCTTCCGCCTCGAGGCGGGCCGCCTCCCGGAAGGAGGCGACGGCCCCGTCCGGGTCCCCGGCCTCGGCGAGCCGCTTCCCTTCCGCCGCTCGATGGTCGGCGAGGGCGCGGTGGTCTCCCGTGTCCCGGAACAGGGCTTCGAGGCGCTCCCGGACCGACGGGCTCTCCGGCACGCGCTGGTAGCCGAGCTCGAGGGCGCGGCGCTCCCCGACCGGGTCTTCGAGGGACCGCCAGGCGTCGGCGAGCTCGAGGGCGAGCCCCGCAGCGGCCTCCCCCGCTTCCGTCGCTAGGAGGCGCTCGCTCACCTCGATGCGCTCCCGCGGGTCGTCGTCGGGCCCGAGGAGCCCCAGGAGCGCCGTGGCGAGCTCCCGGTCGTCCGGCAGGTCGGCGAGGGCGCGGCGGTAGACGTCGAGGGCGTCGTCCCGCCGAACCCGAGCGTAGAGGTCGCCGAGGCGCAGGGACAGGGACCGGATGTCCTCCGGGACGCCGTTCCCCCGGGCGCTATCGAGCTGTCGTTCGAGGAGCTCCGCGAGGTCCTCGTCGAAGCCGATGCGCTCGAAGAGGTCGGCGAGCATCCCCCCGGCGACGGTGTCGTCCGGGTCCTCGCCGAGGATGTCCCGGAGGACGTCCGCCGCCTCCGGCTCGCGCCCCTCCCGGCCCAGGAGGAAGCGGGCGTGCTCGAGGCGGACGGCGTTCCGCTCCTTCGGATCGAGGAGGGCGTCGAGGGTCGAGGTGACCACCGCGACCAGCCCCTCCTCGTCCCCGGCGCGGCGCAGGGCCACGAGCTCGGGCCGATAGAACCGGGGATCCGTCGGGTCCCCCTGCCGCAGGCCATCGAAGATCTCGACCGCCTTCGGCAGGCGGTCCGCGTCGAGGGCGACCTCGCCGGCGGCGAGGCGGAAGCGGAGGGCCTCCGCCGGCTCCGGGACCGCGTCGGCGGCGGCTTCGAGGTAGGCGATCGCATCCTCCGGGCGGCCCGCCTCCCGCCGGCGCTCCGCCAGGGCCTCGAGCGCCCAGAGGGCCTCCCCCGGCCCCCCGGACGCGTCGGCCACCTCGACGGCCCGCTCGAGGAACGCCTCGGCCCGCTCCGGGGCATCGAGCTCGGCGGCCAGGGCGGCGCCCTCCTGGAGCTCGTCGAGGCGCACGTCCCGGCGCCGGCTCCGTTTCCCGAGGTAGTCGAGGAGCACGGAGCGGTCCTCGGCGGTTCGGGCGAGGGGCGCGTAGGCCTCGAGGAGGGCGTCGTTGCTCGGGTCGTCGTGGGTCGCCCGCCGGAGCACCCCGAGGGCCCGGTCCCGGCGCGGCTCCACCGCCATCCCCCGTTCCAGCAGGGACAGACCCCGACTGCGGTCCGCCTCGACGTCCGAGGTCAGCAGGGATTCGGCCAGCCGGTAGACGGCATCGAGCCAGGCGTGCCTGGGCACCGCCGCAGCATCGTCCGCGTCTGGCCCCGCCCCGCCGGAGGCGGCGGGGGCGCCGACGTCGACCAGGCGCTCGAGCACCCGATGCTCTTCCCCGGGGTCGCCCAGGGCGGCGTAGACCCGGGCCAGGCCGAGCCAGGCTTCCGCGGTCCGGATCCCGAGCTCCTCGACCTTCTCGTAGGCCTGCCGGGCCCCGGGCAGGTCGCCGAGGTCCCGTTCGAGCATCGGACCGAGGCGGAGGAGCAGCTCGGCGGCGAGGGCGGCATCGCCGGGGCGCCGGGCCCGCTCGATTCGGCCCCGCAGGCTGGCCACGTAGGCGGCCACGTCCCCCACCCGTCGGGCGTAGTCCCGAGCGGCGTCGTCCGTCGCCCAGTTCCCGGGCTGGAGCTCGAGGGCCTCGAGGGACCGACGGAGGGCGTCGGCGGTCCGGCCGAGGCCCCGGTCGAGGACGGCGGCCAGCTCGGCGAGGGTCTCCGCCCTCTCCGGGTCCGTCGTCGCCTGGCCCAGACGCCGTTCGAGCACCTCCTGGACCACGTCTGCCTCCCCCCGGGGCAGGAGCGCCCGGACGAAGCGCCGCGCCTCGGCGGCGTTCTGGGCCGCCGCCTGGACCGCTTGCTCCCGGAGATCCTCCGCCTCCCGCTCCTGGCCGCGACGGGCGGCGATCCGGTGGAGCCCGTGGAGCACTTCCCCCATGCCGACCCCGGCCTGGTCCGGGCCCCGCCGCCGGGCCACGAGGAGCAAGGCCCGGAGGGCGCGCTCCGCCCGGTCGTCGTCCCCCGTCTCCTGAGCCACCTCGGCGAGCATCCCGAGGATCTGCGCGTTTCGGACGTCCATGCTCGACGCGAGCTCGAGCTGTTCGAGGGCGCCTTCGAGGTCGCCCCGGCCCCGAAGGACCCGGGCGAGCTTCTGGTGGGCGGCGGCGCGATCGGCGCTTCGCCGCCGTCCGAAGGTCTCGACCACCCGGCGGAGCTGGGCCTCGGCGGCGTCCCAGCCCTCGGCGGCGATGAGGGCATCCGCGTAGCGGGTCTGGAGCGCCCGGTCGTCGGGTTTCCGCCGGGCGGCCCGCTCGAGGGCTGGCACCGCCCGTTCCGGCAGGCCCACCTGCTCGAACAAGGCCGCCGCCTCCTCCGCGGTCCGGAGGACCTCGTCCCCGTCGTCGAGGTGGTCGAGGGAGCTCGTCAGGAGCTCGGCCAGGCGGTCGAGGCGATCTTCCCGACGGTAGCGCTCGGCGAGTCGTTCCCGAAGCGCGGTCCGCTCGGGATGGGCGGCCGCCGCCGCCTCGAGGCGGCGCAGGGCGGCCTCCCGCTCCCCGGCGAGGTCGAGGGCATCCACGAGTCGTTCCGCCAGGGAGACCCGCTGGTCCGGCGGCTCGCCCCGGGCTTCCGCATCCGCCAGCCGGCGCTCGAGGACCCGAACCGCCGCCGCCGGCTCGCCCCGGTCGAGATGGAGCTGGGCCAGTTGCTCCAGCCGGGGCCCGTCCGGGCGGAGCTCGGCCAGGCGGCTCCGCAGCCGGAAGGCCCGCTCGTCGTCTCCGAGGGGTCCCTCGGCGAGGCCCACGACCTCCTCGAGGAGGCGCACCGCCTCGTCCGGGTCCGGCCCCTCCGTCTCGACGAGTCGCGTCGCCTGCGCCTCGAGGAGATCCGCCAGGTCGCCGAGGAGGCCGCGGCTCTCGAGGAGCCGGCGCAGCTCCGCCAGGGTCTCCGCGTCCCCCGGGGCCTCCGCGAGGTTGGCCTCGAGGAGGCGGCGGCGGTCGTAGCGGGCTTCGATCTCCCCCGCCAGGCGGGCGACCTCCGAGCGCAGGGCGCGGCGTTCCGTGCCGTCGCTGGTGGCGTCGAGCTGCCGCCGGCGAAGCTCGAGGAGGTCCCCGACCAGCCCCACCCGCTCGGCGATCGCGGTGGCAGGCGCGATGAGGGCCAGCCGCTCGTCCGGATCGGCGCCTCGGTTCTCCGCCTCCCCGAGGAGCCGCTGGTAGAGCCGGAGGGCCTCTTCCTCCCGGTCCGGGAGGCCGGCGGCCAGGGCGGCGGCGCGCTCGGTGAGACGGCGGCCCTCCTCCGCCGGCAGGGGCCAGCGGGAGGCGTCGAGCAGGCGGTCCACCTGGGCCGCGGTGCGGCCGGCGGCCTCGTCCAAAGCGAGCAGCGCCTCGAGGGCTCGGCGGGCGCAGGTCTCCGGGGTCTGCTCGCCCCGGGCCCCGAGACCGGACCGGAGCCGCTCCGTCGACCGCAGATAGAGCATGGTCCAGGCGGTCTCGGCGAGCCCCGGCTGCTGTTCTTCGAGGCGGTCGGCGAGCTCCGCCGCCTCGAGGAGCGGGTCGAGGTCGTCGGGGACGCGCTGGGCCAGGCGGTCGAGGGCGGCGTATAGGGCGAGGCCCGGGCGGCTCCGCTCGGCGGCGACGAGCTCCCGGAGGATGCCGAGATCCATCGGCTGGCGACCGTGGAGTCGACGGAGCACCTGGAGCACCGCGTCCCCGGGCTCTTCGAGCTCTTCGAGCCAGCCGAGGAGCAGTCGGTCGAGGGCCTCCGCCACCGACCCCGGGAGGGTCCGTTGAGCCGCCTCGGAGGCGAGGGCCGATTCGAGCACTTGGGGGAAGCGGTCGACCAGACCGCTCCCGGCGACCACGTCCTCCAGGGTGCGCAGGAGGTCCGGGTCGAGCTCGCCTCGGGCCCGGAGATGGTGGAGCAGGGCGGTCGCCGCCTGGTCGAGGGCGCCCGTGGCGAGGGCGGTCCGCACCACCGCCCGGGCGGCGTCCACCCGCTGGGGGGCGCCCCCGAGCACCTCGAGGTAGCCGGAGAGGGCGTCCTCCGGCGCCTCGAGGCGTTCCTCCCGGAGCTTGCTCTCGAGGAAGCGGAGCTCCGCCCGGCGATCCGCGTCGGAGGTCGCCTCCGTCGCGTCCCGGAGCCCGGCGACCGCCTTCGGCCAGGCGTCGGCAGCCGCGCCGAGGCGGAGGAGCTCCCGCTCGAGGGTTCGGTCGTCGGGGGCCAGGAGGAGCGCCCGTCGGATCGAGCCGAGGGCGGCCTCGGGATCCCCGCCCTCCCGTTCCTGGAAGGTGGCCGCCTCCCGGAGCAGGCGGAGCCGTTCCTCCGGCGCCCGTCGGGTGGCGAGCCGTACCTCGAGCAGGGCGACGACCTCGGGAAAGCGCTCGGTGACCCGGTAGGCGTCCGCCAGGATCTCCGCTGCCTCCGCCCGGGCCTCCTCGTCGTCGAGGGCCTCGTGGAGCCCTTCGAGGGCGGGCTCGTAGGTCGGATCGAGGCGCAGCGCCCCCTGGTAGAAGATCACCGAGTCCGCCGGGCGGCCCAGCCGCTCCCGGTGCGTGTCCCCCAAGGCGGTGAGCATGTCCGCGACGTGCTCCGAGTCCGCGGCGGCGGTCTCCTTGAGCAGGTCCGCGAGATCCTCCCAGCGCTCCTTCTTGGCGAGGAGCTGGCCCAGGATCTCGACCGTCTCCCGGTCCGAGCCGAACTCCTGTCGGATGGTCGACCAGGTGGCGATGGCGCCATCGATGTCGCCGAGGACGTCGTTCCGAAGCTGGGCCACCCGGACCAGGTCCCCCCGGCGCCGGTAGGCGGGAACCGGCCCCCGGGCCCGGCCCTCGAGGGCGTCGACGAGCTGGGGCACGGCGCCCTCCCCCGCCTCTTCGAGGAGGGCGACCCGGGCGTCGAGGGCGGCGAGGTCCGTCGGGTCGATCTCGAGGCGCCGACCCCAGGCGTCCAGGGCGAGGTCGGCGCGCCCCTCCGCCCCCGCCGCCTTCGCGAGCCGTCCGAGGACGGCGTAACGCTCCCCCTCGTCCGACTCCTCCCGCGCCAGGCGGTCGAGAAGCGCCAGGTGGTCGCTCGTCCGGTCGGTGGCTTCGAGGAGCTCGGTGGCCTTCCGGAGCAGCGGGAGGGCGTCCTCCGGCGGCAGGGCCGGGTCCTCGAGGAGCCCGAGGTAGGCGTCTGCCGCCCCGTCCACGTCCCGGAGAAGGGTGCGGCGGGCCTCCGCGGTCTCGAGGCGTAGGGCGTAGCGACGGGCCGCGTCCGTCTCGATGGCGCCGGCCGCTTCGAGGGCCTGGACGTAGCGCTCCGGGGCGTTCGCCTCGAGGGCGAGCTCCCGCAGCCGGACCCGGATCTCGTCCGCCTCGGGCCGCAACTGGAGCAGGCTGGCGTAGCGGTCGATCGCCTCCGGGCGTCGCCCGGACTGGGCGAGGCGCTCGCCGAGGTCCCGAAGGAGGCTTGGGCGCTCTTCCGGGACGGCCAGGTCGAGGCTTCGCTCGATGGCGGCGACGGCGTCGTCCTGCCGTTCGTCCCCTTCGTACTGTCGGCGCAGGAGGTCGAGGGCCGCCCGGCGGACCTCCGGCGCCGTCGTCTCCTCCCCGGCGATCCGCTCCACGAGGGCGATGCCCGCGTCGACGCTCTCCGGCTCCGCGAGGAGAGGCCGGGCCCGCTCGAGGGCGACGTCGGCCCGTCCCAGCCATTCGAGGTGACCCCGGGCGATCCGCTCCCGCTGGTCGGCGACCTGCTCCGCCGGCGTGTAGGGCAGCCGTTCCTCCCAGAAGGCGAGGAGCTCGTCCCGTCGGCCGTGACGCTCGAGGAGCTGCTCGAGGGTCCCGGCGAGCCCGGCGTCGTCCGGCCGGGCGGCGAGAAGCTGGCGGTGATACCCGATCGCGCGCGACGGCTCCCGGGCGAAGTCCCGTGCCACCTGCGCGGCCTCGTCGAGCAGCTCGTGGCGGCGTAGGGAATCCGCGGTCCCGGCGATCACCCGATCGTACAGGCCGAGGAGGGCGTCCCAGCGCTCGGCGACGGTGTAGGCGACGGTCAGCCGCTGGAAGGCCCATTCGCTGTCCGGCACCCGGTCGACGATGCGCTCGAGGACCTCGGCGAGAGCGGGCGAGTCCTCTCCGAACCACTCCTCGTGGAAGGCGACCGCCCGTTGGCCCAGGCGGTCCAAGGCGTCCGGGGCCAGGTCCGCCCGCAGCGCTTCCCGGTAGAGGGCGCCGACCGCCTCGGGCTGCTGCTCGGTGGAGGCATCCGCCTCGAGCTCGTCCCAGAGCGCTTCGTCCCCCGGCTGGGCACGGATCGCGTCGAAGAGGGCGCTCGGCTCCCCGGGCGTCGCCGCCGGGGGAGTCGCAGAATCGTGGGTCAGATCACGCTCCATGGGGCTTGGGAGGCGGAAGCCTATCAAAGGCCTTGGTACGGCTGGAGAAACCGACCTTCCCGGACCTCATCGGGTATTCGGCGGGGCGCGCCGAGAACACAGGGGGGCCTGGGTAAGGCCCCGGGATCTGCTACCCCACGGCGTGTCCCTGGGCCCCGTCTCCATCGTCAGCGAGCACGCGGGGGTGTCGAACCGCCGCTTCGTCTGCCATCTGGAGGGCGGGGACGAGGTCGAGGCGGTCCTTTACCGCGGCGACACCCTCTGCGTGAGCTCGCAGGTGGGCTGCGCGGTGCGTTGCCCCTTCTGCGCCTCCGGGGCCAACGGCCTCGGGCGGGGCCTGGGCCTGGACGAGCTGGTGGGGCAGGTGGAGGCGGTACGCGGGCTCCCGGGCACCGACCGCCTGCGCCGGGTCACCGTCTCCGGGGTGGGCGAGCCGCTCCACAACCCGGCGGCCCTCGACGCTTTTCTGGCCTGGTGCCGCGGGGAACGGCTCGGGATGAGCCTCACCACCTCCGGGGGGCCGACCCGCCGACTTCGGGAGTGGCTGCACGCGCCCCACAACGGCCTGACCCTGTCCGTCCACGCGGGCACCGAAGCCACGCGGGCGCGGCTCGTGCCGAAGGGCCCGACCCTCGGGGAGCTCTTCTCCGTCTTGGCCGACGAGCTCCCCCGGATGACCGGTCGGCGCCGCCGAAAGCTCGCCCTGGCCTACCTGATGGTGGCGGGGGAGAACGACGGGGACGCGGAGGTCGACGCCTTCCTCGACCGGGTCGTCGACGTCGGGCTTCCGAGGACCGAAGCCATGGTCCACCTCTACGCCTTCAACCCGGTGCCCACGGCCCCCTACCAGCGGGTCGACCCGGCCCGCT
>DAPKRP010000610.1:0-9269 GCA_031800515.1 Polyangiaceae bacterium LLY-WYZ-14_1
CCCGGCCGCCCCCGGCGGGGAGACCGCTCGGGACCGGCTGGAAGCCGCGGGGAAGCTGACCGACCGGGTGGTCGCCGCCCGGGTGGACGGGACCCTCTGGGACCTGGTCACCCCCCTGCCGGACAACGTCGAGCGGGTCGACCCCATCCCCGCGGACCATCCGGACGCCCTGGCGGTCATCCGCCACTCGAGCGCCCACGTGATGGCGGACGCGGTCCAGCGGTTGTTTCCGGGGACCAAGGTGGCCTTCGGGCCCGCCGTCGACGACGGCTTCTACTACGACGTCGACCCCCCGGCGGGGACCAAGCTGACGGAAGAAGACCTCCGCCGCATCGAAGCGGAGATGAAGCGGATCATCTCCGAAGATCACCGCTTCCGCCGGGAGGTCCTCCCCTACCACGAGGCCAAGGCCCTCCTCGAACGGATGGGGGAGACCTTCAAGCTCGAGCACCTGGACCGGCTCCACGAAAAGGGCGAAGAGATCAGCGTCTACCGCCACGGTGACTGGGTCGACCTCTGCGAAGGTCCCCACGTCCCGTCGACCAAGTTCCTCCAGGCCTTCCAGCTCACCTCCCTGGCGGGGGCCTATTGGCGAGGCGACGAGCGGAACCCGATGCTCCAGCGCATCTACGGGACCGCCTTCGCCAACGCCAAGGCGCTCAAGGCCCACCTCAAGCGGCTGGAAGAAGCGAAGAAGCGGGACCACCGGAAGCTGGTCAAAGAGCTCGACCTCGTCGCCTTCCATCCCATCGCCCCGGCCTCGCCGTTCTTCCTGCCCCGGGGGGCGCGGGTCTACAACGCCCTCATCGAATACGTCCGAGACCTCTACGATCGCCACGGCTACGAGGAGGTCATCACCCCCCAGGTCTTCGACAACGAGCTGTTCCTCACCTCGGGTCACCTCCCGGGCTACGCGGAGAACATGTTCCTCTGCGCGACCCCGGACGACCTCGAGGCCGCCAGCGACAAGCTCGTCGCCAAGGCCGCGGAAGCGTCGGGTCTGGGCACCCCGGAAGACGTCCGGAAGGACGTCCAGGGCAGCCTCCGATACGGCGTCAAGCCCATGAACTGCCCGGGCCACTGCATGATGTTCGGCTTCCGGAAGCGCAGCTATCGGGAGCTGCCCTGGCGGGTCGCCGACTTCGGCCGGCTCCACCGCTACGAGCGAAGCGGTGTCGTCCAGGGGCTCACCCGGGTGCGTACCTTCGCCCAGGACGACGGCCACGTCTTCTGCGCCTACGACCAGCTGCCGGACGAGATCGGCCGCTTCATCGACCTCGTCTACGAGGTCTACGAGGACTTCGGCTTCGAAGACGTCCAGGTCTTCCTCGCCACCCGGCCGGAAAAGCGGATCGGCGCGGACGCGATCTGGGACCAGGCGGAAGCCGCCCTCGAGGCGGGCATCCGGGCCAAGGGCATCGACTTCGAGCTCGCCGAAGGGGAGGGCGCCTTCTACGGGCCCAAGGTCGAGTTCCATCTGAAGGACGCGATCGGGCGCCCCTGGCAGCTCGGCACCATCCAGGCGGACTTCAACCTCCCGGAACGCTTCGACCTCACCTACGTCGGCGAAGACAACCAGGCTCACCGTCCCGCGGTCCTGCACCGGGCGATCTTCGGCTCCGTCGAACGTTTCTTCGGGGTGCTGGTCGAGCACGTGGCGGGGGCCTTCCCGACCTGGCTCGCCCCGGAGCAGATCCGCCTCGTCACGGTGAGCGAACGTTTCAACGACTACGCGGAACAGGTCGCCGGGTCCCTCCGGGACGCCGGGATCCGGGTGGACGCGGACCTCTCCGCGGACAAGCTCGGGGCGAAGATCCGCACCGGCCGCCTGCTGCGGATCCCCTACCTTGGGATCATCGGCCAGAAGGAAGTCGACGACGGTGGGGTCAGCCTGCGGTCCCGGGACGAAAACGGGGACCTCGGCTTCTTCCCCCTGGCCGCCGCCATCGCCCGTCTGGAAGCCGAGCAGCTGCCCCCCTCCCGCCGGCCGACTTCGTGACACGGCCTACGATCGGCCCGTTTCGGTTCCGGCTCCTGCGGAGGGACCTACGATCCGATACCCTGTCGGAGAGGAGCGGCGCTCCGTCTCGACCCCGCTGGCGACGGACGTCAGCGGGACCCACGTCCCCCGAAGGGAGCGCTTCCCTTCTCACAGGAGGTAACAGCCATCGGTAGACCCCGTTTCGATCCCCGAAGCCGTGGACCCCAGGGCCCCCGGGTCAACGAACGCATCCGCATCCCGGAGGTGCGCGTCGTCGACGACCAGGGTCAGCAGCTGGGCGTGATCCCCACGGACCAGGCCAAGCGCATGGCCCGGGAGAAGAACCTCGACCTGGTCGAGGTGAACCCCAAGGCGATGCCCCCGGTCTGCAAGATCATGGACTTCGGGAAGTTCAAGTACGAGGAGAAGAAGCGGCAGCGGGAAGCGAAGAAGCGCCAGTCCCAGGTCGAGATCAAAGAGATCAAGCTGCGACCGAAGACCGACGACCACGACGTCGGCTTCAAGATCAAGCACATCCGCAGCTTCCTCGAAGAGGGCAACAAGGTGAAGCTGACGGTCCGCTTCCGGGGCCGGGAGATCACCCACCCGGAAACGGCCCAGCGGCAGATCGACATCATCCTCGATGCGGTCAAAGAGATGGGGTACGTCGAGCAGCCCGCCCGGATGGAACAGCGCACGATGACGGCGATGATCGCCCCTCGGGTCAAGCCCGCCGCCGGCCAGCCATCGGCGGGTAAGGCGGCCGGGGACGGCGGCGGCGGCCGGGGCTCTTCTTCTTCGGGTCCCAAGGGGGATGGGCCGGCGAAGGCCGACCGGGGCAAGCGTCCGGAGGCCGAAGGCGGCAGCGGGCCGGAGGTCGAAGTCCGGGGTGCCCGGAAGCGGGACGACGCCGGCGCGAACGCCTCCTGACCCGCCGGGCCGCTCCCCCCTCGGCGCATCCATCTCTCTTCCTCGGGGTCCCGAAGACCGGGCCGGGCCGGAGGGCCCCGCCCGGCCCCGGGACGGACCGGGCTTGACCCGGTGGTGAACCGGTTCATACTCCGCGGCCCTCCGCCCGGCTCCGCGACTGACCGCTGGACCCGGCGCCCACCGAGCGAGGACACGACGCCATGCCGAAGATGAAGACCAATCGCGGCGCGAAGAAGCGGTTTTGGGTGACCGGGTCCGGGAAGATCCGTCGGGGCAAGGCCGGTAAGAGCCATTGCATGTACGGAAAGCCGGCCAACCGGCTCCGCCGTCTCCGCAAGCACGACTGGGTCAAGGACGTGGACGAAAAGCGCGTCCACGAGATGCTGCCCTACTCGTTCTGATCGCCTGGCGTTCCGACCGCTTCGGGCTCGGAACGCTCATCCGCCCGGCCCCGTCATCCGCGATGGGTCGGGGCCTGTTCTTCGCTGCACCACGTCGAGGTCGTCGTCCATGCCGCGCGCCAGAAGGGGCTTCAAAGCCCGCCGTCGTCGCAACCGTATCCTCCGCCACGCCAAGGGCTACTACGGCGCCCGTAGTCGCCTCTTCGCCTCGGCCCTGGAACAGGTCCACCACTCCTGGCTCTACGCCTACCGCCACCGAAAGGAGCGGAAGCGGGACATGCGGAAGCTGTGGATCACCCGGATCAACGCCGCGGCCCGCATCAACGGCACCAGCTACAGCCGGCTCATGGCGGGGCTCAAGCGCGCATCCGTCGGCCTCGACCGGAAGATCCTCGCCGACCTCGCGGTGCGGGATCCGGACGGCTTCAAGGCCGTCGTCGACCTCGCCGGCTGACCGGCGGACCCGGCGGCGGCGCTCGCCCCGCCCGGGTCCCGGTGGCTCCCGGCGACGACCCACCGTCCCTGGTCGCCGGGGACCGACGTGGTAGGGACGCCTCGTGGCCAAGAAAAAACGCGGAGCGGGCGCGGCCCCCGGTGGCGCGCCTCGGCGGGACGAGGCAGCCGAGGGGGAGGCGGTCCAGGCGTTCGAAGAGGCCCTCGAGCGGGTGCGGTCGACCTACGCGGCGGCCTTCGCCGACGCCCCGGACGAGCACGCCCTGCGGGCGGCGAACGCCCGGTTGGCGGGTCCCACGGGCGAGCTCACCACGGTGCTCAAGCTCATGCCGCGGCTCCCGGGGGATCGGCGCCGGGACCTCGGGCAGGCGGCGAACGCCCTGAAGAAGGAGGTCGGGCAGGCCTTCGACGATAAGCTCGCCGCCCTGGCTCGGGCGGCCCGGGAAGCGGACCTCGCCGCGCCGCCCCTGGACGTCACCCTGCCCGGTCGGGGCACGCCTCCCGGGCGGCTCCATCCCCTCAGCCGGGTGACCCGGGACCTGGTGGCCATCTTCCGGTCCATGGGCTTCGACGTCGCCGAAGGACCCGAAGCCGACCTCCACCACCACAACTTCGGGATGCTCGGTTTCGAACCGGACCATCCGGCCGCGGACATGCAGGACACTTTTTTCCTGCACCGGGTCGGCGACGACCTCGGCAAGAGCACCCTGCTCCGGGCCCACACCTCGACGGTGCAGGTCCGAGAGCTCCAACGCCGTTCCCTCCCCACCGCCTTCGTCGCCCCGGGGGCGGTCTACCGCCGGGACGACGACGTCACCCACTCCCCAATGTTCTTCCAGATCGAAGGCTTCCTGGTCGACCAGGGGGTGAGCTTCGCCCACCTCCGGGGCACCCTGACCGCCTTCGCCGAGCGCCTCTTCGGGCCGGAGACGGCGGTCCGACTCCGGCCGAGCTACTTCCCCTTCGTCGAGCCCGGGGCGGAGGTCGACGTGAGCTGCCTCTTCTGCCGTCCCTGGGAGAAGGACGCCGCCCGCACCGCCGCCTGCCGCGTCTGCAAGGGCACCGGCTGGCTCGAGATCCTGGGCTGCGGGATGATCGACCCGGTCGTCTTCGCCAACTGCGGCGTGGATCCGGAGCGCTGGACCGGCTTCGCCTTCGGCGTCGGGATCGACCGGATCGCCATGCTTCGTTACGGCATCCGGGACATCCGGCTCCTCTACGAGAACGACGTCCGCTTCCTTCGCTCCCTCTGAGGATTCCATGCGCGCCTCCGTCCATTGGCTCCGGGCGCTCTCCGGTCTGAACGACGACGACCCGGAGGCCCTCGCCGCCCGCCTCGACGCCCTGGGGCTCGAGGTCGAATCCGTCGAGCCGTCCCCGGCGGCCGGTTATCGGGACCGGCTCGTGGTCGCCGAGGTGCGCGGCCGCCGTCCCCACCCGAAGCGGGACAAGCTGCAGCTCGTCGAGGTCTTCGACGGGGCCGAGGTCGCCGAGGTCGTCTGCGGCGCGCCCAACGTGCCAGAAGCGGGGCATCGGGTGCTGCTGGCCCGGATCGGCGCCGTGCTCCCGGACGGCCTCGAGATCGCCCCCCGGGAGATCGCCGGCGTCGTCTCCCGGGGCATGCTCGCCAGCGAGAGCGAGCTCGGGCTCGGCGCCGAGGGCGGCGGGATCGTGGTGCTCGGTCCCGACGACCCGGGAGCGCCGGGGGACCCGCTGACCGTCGTCGTTCCCGAGCTCGACGACACCATCCTCGAGCTCGGCGTCACGCCGAACCGCCCCGACGCCCTCGGCCATCGGGGCCTCGCCCGGGACCTCGCCGTGGCGGCGGGACGTCCCTTCCCGCCGGAGGCGGAGGCGGGCGCGCGCCCCCGGGTGGAGTCCGTCGACGGCCGGGAGGGGACCGCGCCGGGGCAGGGGGCCGCCGCCGCCGCCGTCCGGGTCACCCTCGAAGACCCGGACCGGTGCCCGCGCTACGGGGCGATGGTCGTCTCCGGCCTGACGGTGCGTCCGTCCCCTCTGGCGACCCGGGTGCGGCTCCATCGCCTGGGCTTCCGGGCGATCGACAACCTGGTCGATGTCACCAACCTGGTGCTCCTCGAGCACGGTCATCCCATCCACGGCTTCGACCTCCGCCGGCTCCGGGGCGCGACGGTCGTCGTCCGAAGGGCCCGGGGGGGCGAGTCCATGACCACCCTGGACGGCGTCCCACGCACCCTGACCGACGACGACCTGCTCATCTGCGACGCCGAGGGCCCGGTGGCCCTCGCCGGGGTGATGGGCGGCGAGAACAGCGAGATGGGTCCCGACACCCGAGACGTGCTCCTCGAGTGCGCCTGGTTCGAGCCCCGGGGGGTGCGCCGAACCGCCCGCCGCGCCGGGCTCCACACGGAGGCGAGCCATCGATTCGAACGCGGGGTCGACCGGGACGGCGTCCCCGGGGTGCTCGCCGACGCCGCCCGCCGCCTGGCCGAGGCCGGGGGCGGCACCGTCGCCCCGGCGGGTCTGGATCTCCGGGCCGCGCCGACCCCCCGACCGACGATCCTCTTCCGCCCGGCGCGGGCGGCGGCGGTCCTGGGTATCCCCGTCGAGCCGGCCGCCGCCCGCCGGGTGCTCGAAGGCCTCGGTTGCACCCCCGTCCCGTCGGAGGCCGGCGCGACCCCCGCCGAACCGGGGGAGGCCGCCGCCGCCGCCTTCACCGTGCTCGCTCCGAGCCACCGCCCGGATCTCACCCGGGAGATCGACCTGGTGGAGGAGGTCGGCCGCATCCGCGGCTTCGACGCGATCCCGGCGGTCGCCCCGGCGATCGCCTCCGCGCCGTCGGCGGGGTCCGCGGACGGCATCGAGCTCGCCCTCCGGCTCCGGCAGGCGGCGACGGACCGGGGCCTCGACGAGGCGGTCAACTACGCCTTCGTCGCCCCCGACGACCTCGCCGCCGTCGGCGCCACCGCGGATCAGGTGGTCGCCCTCCAGAACCCCCTCTCCGTCGAGCGGTCGGCCCTTCGGACCAGCCTGCTCCCCGGGCTCGCCGGCAACCTGCGCCGGGCCCGCCGGCACCAGGAGCCTCGGGTACGCCTCTTCGAGGTCGGCCGGGTCTTTCGCCCCGGCGCCTCTCCCGGGGCGCTCCCCGGGGAGTCCCAGCGTCTCGGCGTCCTGCTGGCGGGCCCCCGGGACGGCTGGATCGGCGATGCCCCGCCGGTCGACTTCTACGACGGCAAGGGCGCGGTGGACGGGCTGGTCGAAGCGGTCACGGGCCGGCGCCCGACCTTCGCCGTGATGGCGGACCCGCCGGCGGAGGCGCCGGCGCTGCACCCCGCCCGGTGCGCGATGGTCCACCTCGACGGAGCGCGCCTCGGCGTGCTCGGTGCGATCCATCCGGATGTCCTCGACCGTTTCGAGCTCGGGGGAGAGTCCGCGGTCTTCGCCGAGCTCGACCTCGACGTCCTCCGGGAGATCCTTCGGGGGCTCGGCCCGCCCCAGGCCCAGCCGCTACCGCGCTTCCCCGCGGTGACCCGGGACCTGGCCCTGGTGCTTCCCCGGAGCCATCCCGCGGGGGAGGTCGCCGCCGCCCTCGCCGAAGCCGGTGGTGCCCTCGCCGAGGACGTCCGTCTCTTCGACCGCTACGAAGGTCCGACCCTGCCGGAAGGACACCACAGCCTGGCCTTCCGCGTGGTCTACCGGTCGGCGGACGAGACGTTGACCGACGCCGTCGTCGATCGCGCCCACGAGGACTTGACGAAGGCGGTGGAAAGGCGTTTCGGCGCGGTCCGTCGCGGAGTGTAACTGTTCGACCCGCTTGCGCTTTCCGAGCCCTTGGTGCAACCCTCGTCGCTGCCGCAGGAAGGGTTGCGCGATGACGAAGGCCGAGATCATCGACGCCGTCTACGAGCTGGTGGGCGGCTTTTCGAAGAAGGAAGCCGCCGAGCTCGTCGAGGCCGTGTTCGACGAGATGAAGGACTGCCTCGCCCGCGGGGAGAAGATCAAGATCTCGGGATTCGGAAACTTCGTCGTCCGCTACAAGCGTGAGCGCGTCGGCCGAAACCCCCAGACCGGCGAACCGATCCCCATCAGCGCGCGACGGGTGCTCACCTTCAAACCGAGCCAGGTGCTGAAGGGGGTGTTGAATCCCCACAAGGCCGACGGCCGGAGCGAGCTCGGGGACGATGCCGGGGACGGCGCGGGGTCGGCGACGGGCGCGGCGACCGCGGCGGGGGTCCACCGGGCCAACGGCGCCTCGCCCCACCACACCACCCGCCGCGTCCCGGTTCCTCGACGGTCTCCCCGGCGGCGGAGCCCCCTCGGGGATCGTATTCGTCGTCGTCCTCTTCGTCCGCGGCGAATTCGTCGTCGTCGTCGTCGTCGTCGTCGTCGTTGAGCGGTCTTCGGGAGGCCTCGGCGGCCTCCGCCGCCGACGGCGCCGCCTCGGATCGACCGGGTCGGTGAGCGCCCCCCGGGACGCGCCCGGGTCCCGGCAGCGCCCCCGCAAGATCGGTGACGTCGCCCGGGAGCTCGGCGTCTCCCCCCACGTCCTCCGCTACTGGGAATCCGAGGTGCCGGAGCTCGCCCCCCGGAAGACCCGTGGCGCCCATCGCCTCTATCGACCGGAAGACGTCGCCCTCTGCCGCCGGCTCCGGGCCCTCATCCGGGAAGAGGGCCTGACCTTGGCCGCGGCTCGGCGTCGCCTCGCCGCCGAGGGCCCACCCTCCGAGGGACGCCCCTTGGCGACCGAGCGGCCCGGCCGGCCGGGGGCCCCGTCGCCGCCGCAAGGGCCCGAGCGCACGACGTTGATCGCCCTCCGGCAGCGGTTGGTCCGGTTGCTCGACGAGCTCGAGGCGATGGGACCAGGGGATCCGGCAGAAGGCCCGACCCCGGTGGTCCTGGTGCAGCCCCTTCTCGGCGGCGCGGCCCCGGAGGGACGCGTTTCGAAAAGCGCGGGCCGGTAGTTGCGGACCTCCGCCGAAGGAGTAGGATGCGCGGCTCGGTTCGGGGCGTAGCGCAGCCTGGTTAGCGCACCAGACTGGGGGTCTGGGGGTCGCTGGTTCGAATCCAGTCGCCCCGACCAACTCTTCACCGCGGGCTCCCGGACGGGGGCCCGCGGTCTTTTCGTTCGTGGCCCCTCGGCTTCCCCCGGCGGCCCCCCCAGGGACGGGCTCGGCCTCCGTTCTGCGAGGGGCGCATGTTCGGATCTCGGGAAGGCGGCCGCCGGCGAAAGGGCACCGGCGACACCACCGGTGGGCAGCCCGGCGAGCCGGACGCCGGGGGCGGGGCCGCCGGCCTCCCCCCGTCCGAAGACCGCGGGCAGGGCTTCCTCGCGCCAGCTCCGGCTTCCTCGCCGCCCCCGACGGAGGCGCCCGGGGCGGGGGGGGGCGCCTACCGCAGCGTGGCGCCCCCCGGGGAGCTCGACGAGGCGGTGGACACGGTGGCCGTCGTGCTCCGGGACCTCGGCCGCTTCGCCGTCGACATCGGCAGCGAGGGGGCGGAGGCGATCGCCGGGGAGGCGGAGCGCT
>DAPKRP010000611.1:0-12406 GCA_031800515.1 Polyangiaceae bacterium LLY-WYZ-14_1
GCAGCCGGTCGCCAAACCAGCCGAAGAACACCTCCATCTGCGCCCGCTGATTCGGCGGGAGGTACTCGAAGTTCACCCCCCGGTCGCTGACTTCCCAGAAATCCGGGCTGACGACCGCGTTGAGCTCGTCCCGGATCGACGCCAGCCGCTCCGGCCGTTCCGCCGACATGTCCCGGTAGATCTCCCGGGCCAGCCGCTCGTCCCCGGCCAGGAGGAAGTGGGTGGCGAGCTTGACCTGGGCCTTCCGGACGCCTCGGAGCGCCGTCTCCTGGACCTCCCCCTCGCCTTCCTTGTCCACCTCCAGGAAGACCCGCAGCAGGGCGCGGGCGGCGGGGCTCCCCCGGTCGTAGGCGATCTCGTTCAGGGTGCAGAGGTCGTAGGCGACGGTCTCGAGGATGAAGGGCAGATTGGCGTGGTAGGCGGTGAGACCGTAGTACTTGAAATACCCGGCGATCTCGACGGCGCGCTTCCCGTCGTCGTGATCCAGGGCGCTCTCCGCCAGGAGCCGGAGCTGGTTGAGGACGTTGTAGGCGGTCCGGACGTCGTGGGCGTTCACCGTCGCCCGAAGGAACGTGTTGAAGAACTTCAGGGCCAGCACGACGAGCTCGCCGTTGCCGGACCGAAGGCCGGCTTCCGCGGTCTGTCGGGTGTGGATCGCAACGATATAGTTGATGTCCCGCATCCGGTTCAACGCTTCGTTGTAAAGCGTTTGGAACTGGCGGAAGATCTTCATCTCGACCCATACCCGCCGCCGGGAGACGTCGTCCAATACGTCCTCGGACATGGACACGAAATCCGGATTGTGGGCGAGCTCTCCCCGGACCTGGAACCAGCGGTCGTCTAGATACGGCCGCATCTCCTGGTAGTCCCGGAGCATGGACTCGAGGGCGTCGACGCTGGCCATGCTGACGCCCTTGTCCTTGCTTTCCATCGCGTTCAGGGCGACGTCCGCCAGCTGTTCGATACCCCGGATGGCCTCCCCCTGGCGCCGCTCGACGGACAGGCCGCGACGGAGCCCGGTCCGAATGCGCCGGAGGGTGTCGCTGCGGATCCGGTCGACGATGTGCACCGGGTTGAGGAACGCGAAGACGAAGGCGAAGTAGGGCAGCAGGATCAGCAGGCACAGCGCCAGCATCCCGACGGAGACGGCGACTCCCCAGCGGGGGATGAAGAACGGGGGCCCGTCTTCCGCGAAGAGCAGCCGGACCAGGAGCGCCTGGATCGCCGTGACGACGAAGAACCCGGTCACCAGGAAGTTGATGGGCTCGGAGACGAAGAGCTCCGTGATTCGGTGGGTGTACCGATTGGCGGCGAGCTCGACGACGATGGCGACGACGGTGATCGCGATGGCCAGCACGGCGGCGACGATCTCGCCCGCGTTCGACAGGGTCTCCCCCGCCGCCGCCGGGCGGGGGCGGACCAGCAGCTCGAAGACCGCCAGGGGGTCCGGATGGCTGGCGACGTCGAGGAGAAACGTCAGGGTGAAGACGCAGAGCGCGGCCCCGAGCAAAAGCGAGAGGGGCACCAACCAGATGCGGGTCCAGAACCGGCCCGACCAACGGAGTCCCTTCGCCATCGCCCGGAAAGGTACACGACGGCTCCGGGTGGGTTCGAAGGCCCCGGGGCGCCTTGCACCAGGCCCCTTCCCTGCCTAGTCTACCCGGCTCTCTCGGCGCGCGATGCAGTCCCGGCGGCCGGAGCCCGAACCCCACGGCCCCGGACCCTCGGCGCGCTCCTCACCCCGCGGACCGAAGAGGGAAACCGGCTCGGGCGCTTGCTCGAAGGACCGGGTCAGGCCACCCCGCCAACCAGCCGTTCGCCGAGCCCGTCGGCCCGCACCCGCAGCGCCCCGACCCCGAACCGTCGCCTACGATGCAAGAGCCCCAGCGAGCACCGAACGCCGAGGTTCCGAAGCCGTCCACCCGACCGGGAGACGGTGGACGACGACCGTCGAACCGTCGCCGAGACGAACGCCCCGTCGACACGGAACGGGTCGACGCCGTCCTGGCCTGGGCGGCGGAGGTCGCGGACGACCCCCAGGCCATCGACGGCCCGACCCCGCCCCGACCGACTCCCGGGGAGCTGCGGGCCTACCCCCTCGACCGGCTCCGGGCCGAGCTGGACGACGTCATCGTCCATCGCAACGCGGACCATGCCCTGGAAGCGCTGCAGCGCATGGGGGTGTTCGCCGCCTGGATTCCCGAGGTCGACGCCATGGTTGGCTTCGGGGATGGGGAATGGCGCCACAAGGACGTCTGGAAGCACACCAAGCAGGTGGTGAAGCAGTCCGTGCCCCGCCTGGCGGTCCGCTGGGGCGCCCTGCTCCACGACATCGGCAAGCCGAAGACGCGCAGTGTCGACGCCCGGGGAGAAGTGCACTTCTATGGGCACAGCGAGGTCGGGGCGGCGATGTTTCGGAAGCGGGTGGCCAAGCGCCTCGGCTTCGAAGGCTTCCTCTACGAGCGCATCCACTTTCTGATCCTACACCACCTCCGGGCCAGCCAGTACGAGCCCAAGTGGACGGACAGCGCGGTGCGCCGGCTCGCCAAGGAAATGGGCGACGGCCTCGACGACCTGCTCTGCCTGAGCCGCGCCGACATCACGACGAAGCGTCCCGAGCGTCGGCGGCGAGGGCTGCGGCAGATCTCGGCCCTGGCCCGCCGCATCGCCGACATCCAGGCTCAGGACGCGAAGGTGGCGCCGCTTCCCAAGGGGCTCGGCACCGCGATCATCGACCACTTCGGGATCCCGCCGTCGAAGCGGGTCGGGGATCTGAAAAAGGCCCTAGAAGCCAAGGTAGACGCCGGCGAGCTCGAACCCGGGCAGGACGACGCGTACTACGTCGCCTGGATGGACGCGCACCGGGACGAGCTCGGGCTCTGAGAGAACGCTCCGGTCGCCGCCAGGGTTCCCTGGGCGCCACGGCTGGCCACCCCTCGCCGGCGGCGGATGGGCAGCTCCCTGGCCGGTGAATCACTCGGCGGGAGGAGGCGGCGCCGGCGCCGTCTGCGCTTCCGCGGCGGCGGCCGGTCGGTCCCGGAGCTTGCCCTTGGCTTCCAGGCGGGCGGCGTAGTTGTTCATCGCGTCCCGAAGCTGCTCGAAGGAGTCCAGGACGTAGAGGATGGGCTGGTAGTGGTCGATCTCGAAGGGCGTCGCGCAGACCCGTTCGAGGTCGAAGGGCCGGCGGTCGACCTCCGGGGAAGCGAGGGCGTAGCGGCCTTCCCCGGGGCTCGAGATCAGGCCGGCCCCGTAGAGGCGGGTGCGACCGTCTTCGAAGATCAACCCGAACTCGACGGTGAACCAGAACAGGCGGGCCAGGGCTTCCACGTCCTTCGGGTCGTCGGCGAGGAGCGCGGTTCGGCCGTAGGTCTGTAGAAAATCGGCGAAGGCGGGCACCGCGTGGAGCGGGACGTGCCCGAAGACGTCGTGGATGATGTCCGGCTCCGGCAGGTAGTCGAGGCGGTCCTTCGGGCGGACGGAGATGGTGGTCGGGAATCGGCGTTTCGCGAGGAAGGCGAAAAAGCTCCGGGCGGGCAGATAGCCGGGCACCGCCTTCGAGACCCAGCCCGTCCGGGGCTCGAGGAACCCATTGATCCGGTCGAGCTCGGGGACGGCGTCGGGGGAGAGCCCGATGATCTTCATCCCGTCGAGGAACACCCGGGACCCTTCGTCCTGGAGCTGCTCCATCCGCTGCTCGAAGACCGTCCGCCAGACCTGGTGGTCTTCCTCCGAGTAGACCTCCCAGGGCTGGGGGATGGACATCGCGTCCAGATCGATCTGGTCCGCCGGAAGGGTGGCCTGACGCGACGCCTCTGCGAGGGCGGCGCGCGCCTCGTCCGTGTCGATGATGCGGTGCTGGAGGCTGTCGCTCACGTGGGTCCCTTCTCCCGTGGCGGGGGCGAAAGACGCGGGCCGTCGATGGGAGGCCCGTCGGCGCTGTTTCCTATCGTGGACACGAGTCCGTGGTTTGCATATGACGCAGGTCACGCCGGGGGCGGCGGACCCCAGCTCGAGGGGCCGCGCGGCCCCGGCGTAGTGAGAGCACTCACGAACCGGACGGCGCCGAGCCACCGGCCGAGCCCGGGGCGGCCGGCGTCGCCGCCCCCGAGGGCAGGCGCAGGTCGACCAGCGTCGCCCCCCATCCCCCCCGCTCCGGGGGCGCCAGGCGGTAGTGGACCACTCGGGGGTCCCGGTCGAGGAGCGCATGGACGGAGCGCCGGACGTTCCCGGTGCCCTTCCCGTGGACGATACGCAGGGCGACGATCCCCCGAGCCAGGCATTCGTCGAGGTAGTCGGGTATCAAGGTCCGGAGGTCCTTCGGGGAAAACCCGTGGAGGTCGAGGCAGCCGTCGATGGGGAGGGGCACCGCCTCGTCCGGGTCGAAGAAGGCCCCGGCGGCGTCCCCGCTCCCTTCCCTCGTACCCACCGGGTCGGGTCCGGGGGCGTCCTTCCGGCCCGACCGTCCGCCCTCGTCCGCTGGGGATGACGCCATGGGTCCGATCGTGCCATGAAGGCCGCCGCCCTGCCCCGTGGTGAGCCCGACGTGACCCTGGTGATGAAGTTCGGTGGAAGCTCGGTCGCCAACCGAGCGCAGATCGAAAAGGTGCTGGAGATCGTTCGCGCCGACCGGGACGCGCGACCGCTGGTGGTGAGCTCGGCCCACAAGGGGATCACGAACGCCCTGGTGGCGGCGGCGGACGCCGCGGCCCGGGGACGCTACCTACCGGAGACGGTCGTCGACGCCCAGACGGAGGTCGCCCGTTCCCTGGAGTGTCCCGACACGCTCATGGCCCCCTTCTTTCGCGAGCTCGAAGATCTGCTCCGGGGGGTCCAGCTGGTCCAGGAGCTGAGCCCCCGGAGCCTGGACTACGTATCGAGCTTCGGCGAACGCATGGCCGTGCGTTGCCTGGCCGATTTCTTCAGCCGCCAGGGGCTTCCCGCCCGCGCCTACGACGCCTGGGAGCTGGGCTTCGTGACCGACGACCGCTTCAACGCGGCGCGCCCCCTCCCGGACTTCCCGGAGCGGGCCCGCCTGGCGGTCGACGCCCTGTCCCCGGACGAGGTGCCCATCGTCACCGGCTTCGTCGGGCGGAATCGACGGGGGGAGATCACAACCGTCGGGCGGAACGGCAGCGACCTGACGGCGACCCTGTTCGGGGCCGCCCTGGGCGCTCAGGAGGTCCAGATCTGGAGCGATACGGACGGGGTGCTGACGGCGGACCCGTCGATGGTCCCGGCGGCCCGCAACATTCCCACCATGCGCTTCGAAGAGGCGGCAGAGCTCGCCTTCTTCGGGAGCCGGGTGCTGCACCCGGGGGCGCTTCTTCCCGCCCTCGAGCGGGGCATTCCCGTCTCCGTCCGAAACACGAATCGGCCGGACCACCCCGGGACGGTCATCCGCCGGGACCCACCGGTGAACCCCTCCCCGGCCACCTCCATCGCCTACAAGGAGGGGCAGCAGGTGCTCACCATCCGCTCCACGCGGATGTTCGGCCAGGCCGGCTTCCTCGCCCCGGTCTTCGAGGTGTTGGGTCGCCACGGGTTGGTCGTCGACATGCTGGCCACGAGCGAGATCAGCGTGTCGATGACCCTCACCCAAGATGCAGACCTCGCCGCCGTGCTTCCAGAGCTCGAACGCCTCGGCACCTGCGAGGTCCAACGGGGGAAGACCTTGCTCTGCGTGGTCGGGCAGCATCTCCCGACCCGACCCGGGCTCGCCGCCAAGGTGCTGGAAGCGATCGCCGGGGTCGGGGTCAACGTCGAGATGCTCAGCTACGCCGTCGGCAGCATCAACTTCTCGATGCTGGTCGACGACGCCGACGTCGGCCGCGCGGTGCCGGTGCTGCACCGGCTGCTCTTCGAGACCGACGGAGACCAGGCGCCGCCCGCCGGGGCAGACCCCGGCGGAGACGACGACTGAAGGCGCTCAGCTCGCCGCCATCGGCCCCGAGCTACCGGACCGGATCAGCGGGCCGTAGTCATCCGGGAGGGATCGTTCGAGCTTCTCGAAGGCGCCAGGGCTCACCGCCTCTCGCAACACCTCGGTGACCACCCGGGCGTGATAGGTCGCCTCGTTGGCGTCCTTGTTCTCCTTCCGAGCGACCCGGGTCAGGAACTCCTGGGCGTCGAAGCGCTCGGGACCGGAAACGTGTCGCAGGTACTCCCCCACCTCCTGGGGGAGCTCCGAGGCCAGGTTCGTCGACTGCTCCTCGAGCAGGCGCTCCCCCAGGGTTTCGAGGGTGGCACGGGTCGCGGTGATCGCCGACTGGCGGTCGCCGAGCTGAGCGCGGTGCTGCACGGCACCGATGAAATCGTCGTAGTCCATCAATGATTCTCCTTGGTGCATCAGGGTGAAACTGCGGCGCGCGCGGTGGCCGGTCGGCTACCAGCGCAGGACCGCAGCGAGATCGGTCCGGGTGGGCATCTCCTCCGGAGACAGCACGAAGACCTCACCGCCGTGGCGGAGGGTGTCTCGGACGGCGCGCTCGACGAGGTCCGTCGTCGGCTCGGTCACGTCCTCGAAGCGCACCCGCCAGGCCTCCGGGTCGAAGTGCCCCTCGACCGCGGCGCCCTGCCGGACGAGCAGCAGGGCCACCCGCGCCCGGTGGGCCTCCGGCACGATGTCGTCGACCCGGTCGGCGGTGCGGGTCTCGCCGGCGCCCCGAGCGTCGAAGAATCGCTGCCGGGCGTCGGCGATGCGATGCTCCGCCCGAGGTCGGACCAGGGGGTAGGCCTGCTCCGAGAGGGCCTCGTCGGAGGCGTCGTCGGGCAGGTCGTGGAGGGCGGGCTCGACCAGCAGATCCCCGAGGGATGACACCTTCCGGAACATGCCCTCGAGGCCCGGGTCGCAAGCCAACACGACGGGGACCTGGGCGTTCGGGTCCCCCAGGTCGTCGTCGACGGTTTGCCGGATCGACCGGTCCAGGGCGCGCAGGTACTTCTCGAGGTCGACGTCCTCGTCGTCCTTCCCGCCGCCCTGGCCGTGGACCACCGTGCGGCCGCTCGGTCCGGCGCCCGGCTGGCCGCCGAGGCCGTGCTGCTGGAGGTGCTGGGGCTCGGTCTCCCGGCCGGCGACGTCCTCGACCCGCTGCGGGGTATCCGACGGCAGGGGGACGGCACGGCACTCGTACCCATCCCCCGCGACGAGCCGGACCCCCTTCTTGCCGAAGGCGAGTACGTAGAAGGGGACCGCCCGATTCACGACGGGCAGCACGGGGGCGAGGGTCGGATAGGCCCCGACGGCGGCGAGGGGCTGGTGGCGGGTCGGCAGATGCCAGCGCCGGGCGCCATCCCGGTTGGCCATCACCAAGAGCGTGCCCTCCCCCGGTGCGAAGGGCGTCGGGTCTTCGGCCACCTCGCGGACCGCCCGAGCCAGGGCGGGGTCGGCGGGAGGCGTCCCCGCCCCCGCGGGCAGGCTGTCCAACTGCTCGACGGCATCGTCGGCGAGCCCGCGATAGCGCAGCCGGTCCGTCTCGACGTCGGGGCCCACGCCCTCGAGGGGCGAGAGGATGGTCACCCAGGGTCCGGGGGACGCGCAGATCTGAGACAGGGTGGCGTAGGTCGGTGGAGCCATACGCCGCTTGGAGGACAAAGCGCGTGCCAGCTCCGGTTGCCGGCGACTTGCCGGCCGCCTTCCCCGCCCAACGTGGCGCCTTTGCTCACGGCGAGACGGGACGCCCCGCCCAGTCGTCGATCAGCGGGGAGCGTAGAAGCGGCCGAGGCCGTCCCGGAAGTCGTAATCCCGGGCGTCTCGGCTCGGTCGGGGCAGGGTGACCCGGGGGGTGGCCGTCGCGGAGGCGCGACCGTTCGAGGACGACGACGACGCCGTCGCCTCGGCGAGGGCGGCCCGCCCGACCTCGGGGCGGGTCGCCGCTTCCCGGATCGCCGCCGTCACCGAGTCCGCCACCGGCACCGAGGCGTACTCGAGGTTCTCGGCGAGGCCGACGCCGGGCACGTGAGCCCCGGCGTGGAGCATGGGCGCCGTCCGCAGCTCGCCGAACATCTCGTCGCAGGCCCGGCGGATGAGGTGCTCGCCGAAGTTGGTGATCTCCGTGTCTTCGTTCAGGCACAGGAGCCGCCCCGTCCGCCCCAGGCTTTCGGCGATCATCGGCCAGTCGTAGGGGTGGAGGGACATGAGGTCGATCACCTCGGCGTCGATGTCTTCGTTCTCCGCGAGCACCGCCGCCGCTTTGGCCGCCACCGGGACCAGTCGTCCATAGGTCACCACGGTGACCTGGCTGCCCGGTCGGACCAGGCGCCCCCGGCCTAGCGGGGTGAAGGCGAGCTCCGTCTCCGGCCAGTCAGGCACCCACTGGCTCCGGTCCCCGAGGGGCGCGTCGATGCGCTTACCGAGCTCCCGGCTGTCCTCCGGCTCCCCCGGAATGAGCTCCCCACGGGCGGCCTTCGTCCGGAGGAGGGCCTTCGGCAGGAGCATCATCACCGGGTTCGGGTCTTCGATCGCCGACAGCATCAGGCCGTAGGCGTCGAGGGGCCGGGAGGGCATGGCGACCTTCCAGCCCGGGGTCCGGGTCGCCTGGGCGTCGAAGGAATGGGAGTGGTAGAGGCTGCCGTGGATGCCCGCCCCGACCGGGGTCATCATCACCATCGGCACGTTCCAGTCGCCGTTCGACGACCAGTGGGTGTTGCCGGCGATCTTCAACAGGTCGATGGTGTTGAAGGCGTAGTCGCAGAACTGGATCTCGCAGACCGGCTTCTGCCCTGCCATCGCCAGGCCGATGGCGGCGCCGATGATGCCGCGCTCGTCGAGGGGCGAGTTCCAGGCCGTCCGAAGCCCCTGGGTGGCGGTGAAGACGCCGCCCAGAGGGGGACCGACGTCCTCGCCGAAGACGTCCGTGACGCCGAGCTTTTCCTCGCCGACGTGGAGGGCGAGGCGGACCGCTTGCACCATCGTCGCCATCTCAGGCGCCTCCGTTTCCGTTGCCCGAGGCAGCGCCGTGACCGTTACCGGCCGCAACCCGGGCCGCCGCGGTGGATTCGCCGACGACGTTCCGGTCGGCGAAGACGTGGTCCCAGATCGACTCGGCGGTCGGGCGGGGCTCCTCGAGCACCTCCCGGGTGGCCGCTTGGAGCCGCTCGACCAGCTGCTTCCGCATCTCTTCCGATTCGTCCCGGCTGCGGAGCCCCCGGTCGTGGAGGCGCTGTTCCAGCTGGGCCAGGCAATCGACCTCGCCGTCGACGAAGTTCGCCCCGGACGAGGACGAATGACCGTAGAGGCGGGAGACCCGAGCCTCGAGCAGGAAGGGCTTCCGCTCCTTCCGGATGTAGGCCATCGCCGCTTCGATCTCCCGGTAGGCGACCTCGATGTCGTTCCCGTCGATCACCTTGGTGCGCATCCGGAAGGCCTTGCCCCGGTCGGCGATGTGCTGCTCGCCGTGCTGGGTGCTCGCCGGCGTCGAGATCCCGTATTCGTTGTTGGTCACGACGATCAGCATCGGGAGCTCGTTGCCGGGCCGGGAGGCCCAGACCAGGCAGGTGGCGAAGTCGCCTTCCGCGGTCCCCGCGTCGCCCCCCTGCACGATGGTCAGCCCGGTGCCGCCGTGGCGTCGCTGGGCGATGCCCGTCCCGATGCTGATCGAGTACTGGACTTCGATCGGCGACGAGATGGGGCAGACGTTCCAGTCCCGCTTCGAATAGTGGCCCGCGAAGTTCCGGCCCCCGGAATAGGGGTCGGTGGCGACGTTGGCCATCTGCCGGATCGCGTCCACCGGGTCCGCCCCCATGGCCAGCAGCGTGGCGCTCGAGCGGTAGTGGAGGTGCAGATAGTCGTGGTCGAGGCCGTGGCCCTTGTCGACCAGGAGGCCGAGGGCGACGTTGAAGGCCTCTTCCCCGGGGCCGCCGATCCAGAAGTAGCCCTGCCCCTGCTTCTGCATCCGGATGAGCCGCTCTTCGAGCACCCGGGAGGTCAGCATCAGCTCGTGGGCATGGAGCAGGAGCGCGGTGGGCAGGGGTTCGAGGCCAGCCGCCCCCGGCTCGGGCACGACGGTGGTCGGCGCGTTGGTCAGATCGGTCATCTCGGCCCTCTGGGGTCGTAGCCCGGCAGGTCGAAGCGCCTGCCCGGGGAGCCCGGCGGGGGTCGGACAGGACGGCCCGACCCGCCCGGCGCGGGCCCGAGCGGCTTATCATGCCCTGGCCGGGGGCCAGAAGGCGACCCGGGTCCAGGTCAGGGTTTCCTCACAGATCTCGGCGGCCGCGGGGCGGCCAGCCCAGGCGGATCCGCAGGAGAACGGGGCATCCCCCCCGGTTCAGGCGGGCTTCCGGGCGGCCCCGACGCGGGCCCGGATGCGCCCCGCCTTGATCGCTCGGGCGGTCGCGAGGGTGTCCGCCTCGGCGGGGGATTTATCCGGGCGATAGCGCAGCACCCGGGCGAAGCGAAAGGCCAGCTTGCTCCCGTAACGGCGGCTTTCCATCAGGTCGTCGAAGGCGACCTCGACCACCAGGGCCGGCGCGACGTGGACCACCCCGGGCTCCCGGCTGGTCTCGAGGGCCAGGAGCCGCTCCGTCTGCCAGGCGAGGTCGTCATCGGTCATCCCCTTGAACGTCTTGCCCAGCATCGCGAAGCCGCCGGTCTCCTCGTCTCGCACCCCGAGGTGGAGGTTGCTGAGGCGGCCCCGGCGGCGTCCCGAGCCCCATTCCGCCGCCAGGACCACCACGTCCAAGGTGTGGGCCGGCTTGATCTTGAACCACTGGGCCCCCCGGCTCCCGGCGGCATAGGGGGCGTCGAGGGCCTTGGCGACCACCCCCTCGTGCCCCCGGTCCAGGGTCTCCTCGACGAAGCGGGCGGCTTCCTCCGCATCGTCGGTCACCCGTCGCCGGACCCGATGGCGCGGCGGCAGCATGCCTTCGAGGTTCGCCCAGCGGGTCTCCGTGGGGGCATCGATGAGGGACGCTCCATCGGCCATGAGGCAATCGAAGAAGACCGGGGTGACCTCCGGGAACTCGCCGAGGGTCACCTGGGGGGCGTCCGATTCCCTGCCGAAGCGCTCCATGGTCGCGCCGAAGCCGAGGGGACGCCCATCCGGAGCGAAGCGCATCACCTCCCCGTCGAGCACGACCCGGTCGACGGGAAGCGCCCGGCCGAAGGCCACGACCTCAGGAAGCGACGGGGTCAGCCGCCGGAGCGTGCGGCTGTAGAGCTCGACCCGGTCCCCCTCCCGATGGAGCTGGAGCCGGATCCCATCCATCTTCTCTTCGAAGGCGAGGGGGCGTTTCTTGTCGAGGGCGTCGGCGGCGGTGTCGGCGGTCTGGGCCAGCATGGGGAGGACCGGGACGAAACGCTGCAGGGTGACCTCGCGCAGGGCCGCCTCCCCGCCCTCCTGGGCGAGGAGGGCGACCCGGGGAAGGTCCCCGGAGAGCATCGCTGCCCGCCGAACGACCGGGCTCGGGATCCCCGAGGCCTTGGCGATCCCCTCGAGGACGACGCCCTCGAGGGCCCCCTGGCGCAGCTCCCCGGACAGAAGGCCGACCAGGAAGCGGGCCTCCTCCGGGGTCGCCCGGCCCAGCAGCCCGCGCAGGATGTCCTCCCGGACCGCGAGGGAGCCCGGACCCGTCGCCCCCTGTAGGGCGAGCAGGGCCTCGTCGACCTCCGCGACGGAGAGGGACGCCGTCGCCGCCGGCGCGACGTCCCGGGCGAAGGCGTGCGCCCGCCGAGCGCTCACCCCGATGCGGCCCTGGAGGAGCGTTCCGGACATCCAGGCGACGGCGGTGGGGAGCTCCTCCGGCCGGCAGCCGGCGAGGAGGTCGGCCACCGCCTCCGTCTTCTGGGAACGGGAGCGCGTCGTCCGGATGCGTTCCGAGGTCGCGACGATGCGAAGAAGCTCCATGGGGGGCGTTAGGGTCAGCCGGCGGGCGCCGGGGCCCGGGCCACCGGCGCCCGCTCGAGGGTGTGCACCCGCAGGCGACCGGTCGGGACGGCCTCTCGGGCGAGGTCCACCATCCGGTCGTGGTGGGTGAAGAGCAGCACCTGGATCTTCGGCGACAGCTCCCCGAGGACGCCGAGGGCGGCGCGGGAACGGTCCGAGTCGAAGTGGACGAAGGTGTCGTCGAGCACCAGGGGCAGCGGCTCTCGGCCCCCGTCCACCCAGCGCTCGATGGTCGCTAGACGGAGCGCCAGGTAGAGCTGGTCCCGGGTGCCATCGGAGAGGGCCTCGACGTCGAGGAGCTCCCGGTCGCCGCGGAGCGCCCGAAGGACGGGCCGGTCCTGGTCGCCGAAGTCGACGGAGAGGCCGGCGTAGCGACCCAGGGTGAGCCGGGGGAAGAGCTCCGAGGCGCGGGCGACCAGCGGCCCCTGGTGGTCATCCCGATAGCGCTCGATCTCGCTGGTCAGGGCGCGGATGGCGATGGTGAGCTCCACGTAGCGGTCGACGGCCCGGGCCACCGCCGCCGCCTC
>DAPKRP010000612.1:0-3710 GCA_031800515.1 Polyangiaceae bacterium LLY-WYZ-14_1
CCCGCTCGCCCTCCCGGGAAGCCGCCGTATGCTCGAATCCGCAAGGAGGCTCACCCGCCCGTGGCCACCGTCCTCCACATCGAAGACGACCCGAAGAACCGGCTGCTGGTCCGGAAGATCTTGGCCGCCGTCGGCCACGAGGTACTGGAGGCCGACACGGGTCTCGAGGGCATTCGCCAGGCCCAGGAGCGCCGGCCGGACCTGATCCTGGTCGACATCGCCGTACCGGACCTGGACGGCTACGAGGTGACCCTGCGCCTCCGGGGGATCCCGAGCCTCGCCTCGGTCCCGATCGTCGCCATCACCGCCGAGGGAGACCGGGAGACGAGCCTGGCGGTCGGGGCCGACGGCTTCATCCAGAAGCCCATCGACGCCAGCCGCTTTCCGCGCACGGTCGAGCGCTACCTCCGCGGCCACCGGGAGGCTCGGGAGCAGGCGGCGGGCTCGGACCAACGGCTACGGGCCCAGTCCCAGCGCATCGTCGAACGCCTGGAGCGAAAGGTCCGGGAGCTCTCGGAGGCGAACCGACGCCTCGAAGAGGCGGCGCGGCTGCGCCGGGAGTTCCTGCAGAACGTCACCCACGAGCTGGCCACCCCCATGACGCCGGTGGTCGGCTACCTGCGGCTCCTGCTGAACGAAGAGCTCGGCCCCCTGACCGACCTCCAGCGGAAGTGCCTGACCTCCGTCGAGACGTCGACCCAGCGGCTCCGGGGGCTCATCGAGACCTTGCTCGACGTCAGCAGCATCGAGACGGGGCGGATGCACTTCTACGACCGCCCCTACGACTTCGCGGACGTCGTCGACAAGGCGCTCGACGACGCCCGGCCCCTGCTCGAACAGCGGGACATCCGGCTCCACGTCGAGCCCGCCCCCCGGGGGCTCGACGCCACCGGCGACCCGGACAAGCTGCGCCGGGCCTTCCTCCACGTCCTCGACAACGCGGCGAAGTTCACGCCCCGGGGGGGCGAGGTCGCCGTCGGCGTCCGGCAGGGACCGGAGCTCGGGGGCTGGTACGCTCTTCTGGTGGCGGATGCAGGGCCCGGGCTCGCCCGAAGCGAGATCGACCGTGTGCTCCAGCCGTTCTACCAGGTCGACGGATCCGTCACCCGCAGCCATGGCGGCGTCGGGCTCGGTCTCGCCTTCGCCCGGCGGGTCTGCGAGGCCCTCGGCGGTCGGGTCGCCATCGAGAGCCCCCCCCGGCAGCGGGTCGCGGGCCGCCAGCTCGAAGGCACCGGGGTCTGGCTCCAGGTTCGAGCTCGGCGGGACCAGGGCGGCCCCGACCCGGTTCCGTCCTTGCCTCCTCCGTCCAGCGCGCGCACCCCGCTCACGTGATCTACCTGGACCACCACGCCGCCACCCCCCTCCATCCGGAGGCGCGGAGGGCGATGGCCGAGGTCGACGAAACGGCCTGGGGCAACCCCTCGAGCGCCCACGCCGCCGGCCGCCGGGCCCGGGGCATCCTGGAGGGCGCCCGAGAGATCATCGCCGGGGCGGTCGGTGCCCGGCCGGCGGACCTCGTCCTGACCGGGGGCGGCACCGAGGCCTGCAATCTCGGGCTTCGGGCGCCCCCCGCCCCGGAGCACCGCCTGACGGGGCTGATCGCGTCCGGTGTCGAGCACCCGGCGGTCGGAGAGACGGTCCGGGATCTTTCGGAACGAGGCGGGGTGCCGCTTCGCATCCTCGACCTACCGGCGGGCCGCCCCCCGCCGGGCGAGGCGCTCCGGGCGCTCCTCCAGGCCTTCCTCGAGAAGACCGACGCGGACCCCAAGGGCATCCTGGTCGCCCTCCAGTGGGTCAACCACGAGACGGGCACGATCCTGCCGATCCCGGACTACGCCGAGGTGGTCCGGCAGGCGGGGGCGACCCTCTTCGTCGACGCGACCCAGGCGCTGGGCAAGGTCCCCGTCGACGTCGCCGCGAGCGGGGCCCACCGGGTGGCCTTCGCCGCCCACAAGGTCGGTGGCCCCGCGGGCGCCGGGGCCCTCTGGGTGGACCGGAGCCGAGGCCTCGAGCCGGTCCTCACCGGCGGCTCCCAGGAACGCGGGCGGCGCCCCGGCACCCCGGACGTACGCTCCCAGGCCGGCTTCGCCGGGGCGCTCCGCAGCCTCCCGGACCGCCTCGCCGCCCTTCCGCGGCTCGCCCGGGGACGGGACCGGCTCGAGGGCGTCGCCCGCGCCCACCGAGCGGTGGTGAACGGAGCGGCGGGACCCCGGGTGGCGACGGTCACCAACGTGAGCGTTCCCGGCTGGCGGGGACCCGCGCTGGTGGCGGCTCTGGACCTGGAAGGGCTCGCCGCCTCGAGCGGGGCGGCCTGCTCGTCGGGCCTCGACGCCCCGTCCCCCGTGCTCCGGGCGATGAGCCCGGAAGAGCCCTGGCGGGCGGAGAGCGCCCTTCGCCTGAGCCTCGGCCCGGAGACGACGGAAGACGAGCTCGAGGGGGCCGCGGCCATCCTGGGCCGGGTCCTCCCCCGGGCCGGGAACGCGTCGCCAGCCACGGGTTGACCCGCCCAGGGGGACGGCGCAGGACATGTCGGTGCGCCCCCCGGAGACCTCTTCTTCCCGTCGGGAGACGACGGCCGACGGAGTCCCCGCCTCGGACCGCCGCCGACCCTTCGAGGGGATGGGCCTGCCCCCCCGGATGGGCCGGGTCCTGGTCGCGATGAGCGGCGGCGTCGACTCGTCCGTGGCCGCAGCGCTCCTCGCCGAGGCGGGGGTCGACGTCGTCGGGGTCACCCTGCACCTCTGGGACGCCTCCGGCGAACAGAAGGTCGGTCGCTGCTGCGCCCCGGAGGACCGGGAAGACGCCCGCCGGACCTGCGACCACCTCGGGGTCCCCCACTACGTCTTCGACGAGCGGGAAGCCTTCCGGTCGACGGTGGTGGAGCCGTTCCTCGACGAGTATTCCGCGGGTCGGACGCCGAGCCCCTGCACCCATTGCAATCGCACCGTGAAGCTCCTTCGCCTGGTCGAGCTCGCGGACCAGCTCGGAGCGACCCACGTCGCCACCGGTCATTACGCCCGCCTGCTCCGGGATCCGGATGCCCCCGCGTCGACGCCTCGCCTCCTCCGGGGCGCCGACCCGGGGAAGGACCAGAGCTACTTCCTGTTCGGGGTGCCCGCCCCGGTCCTGCGTCGGATGGTCTTCCCCCTCGGCGCCTTCCAGAAGGACGAAACCCGCGCCGAAGCCCGGCGCCTCGGCCTCCCGAACGCGGACAAGCCCGACTCCCAGGAGCTCTGCTTCGTCCCGGATGGGAACGTCTCCGGGTTCGTCGCCGCCGAGCGCGGGGCCGACCGCCCGGGGAGGGTGGTCGACGAAGACGGTCGCGCCCTCGCCACCCATGGGGGGCTCGCCGGCTTCACCGTCGGTCAGCGTCGGGGGCTCGGGCTTCCCGGGGGCGGGCCGCCCCGCTACGTCCTTCGGGTGCTCGGGGATTCCGGCGACGTCGTGGTCGGCGCCAAGGATGGCCTCTACCGCCGCCGCTTCTCGGCTCGGGATGCGGCCTGGCCCTCGGAGCCGCCGGGCCCGACCTTCGAGGGTCGCGTCCGGATCCGTCATCGCCACGAGCCCGCCCCGGCGGAGGTGCGTCTGACGGAAGGCGGCCGCGGCTTCGAGGTGGTCTTCCGGGAGCCCCAGCGGGCGATCACCCCGGGCCAGGCGTCGGTGATCTACCGCGGGGACCAGGTGGTCGGTGGTGGCTTCATCCGCTGAAC
>DAPKRP010000613.1:0-4179 GCA_031800515.1 Polyangiaceae bacterium LLY-WYZ-14_1
GGACGAAGGGATCCCCCCCGCAGACGAGGTCCCCCTCCGGGAGCCCGTCGTCCCCGAGGCAGCTCACCCCGCAGGCGCCGCAGTGCTCCGGGTCTCGGCGATAGACCCCCCGGTCGTCGACGAAGCCCTCGTCGACGAGGGCGTCGCAGTCGTCGTCGGTGCGATTGCAGCGTTCGGCGAAGCCGACGCAGGGCGATTGCACCCCGTCGTCGCAGCGGGCGCTGCCGACGCAGGGGCCACCCGCCGGGTCTTCGATGAGGCAGGCCAGGTCGAAGCGGTCCCCGGGCTGACACTCGCAGCTGCCGCCCTCGGGCACGCACACCTGGTCGTCGGGTCGGCAGACGGTGCCCTCGGGGCAGCCCCCGGCGCAGGCGACGACACAGCGGGAGGCGCCGCCGACCTCGGCGCAGGAGGCGGCGGCCAGGTCTCCGCAGTCCCCGTCGTCAGCGCAGGGCAGGCAAAAACGTCCCGGGAAGGGGACGCAGCGCCCGGTTCGAGAGGGCGCGAAGCCCGGGGCGCAGTCCGTCGCGGCACACGTCGGCACGCCGTCGACGGGGCGGCAGGCGACCGCCCGGGCGGGTTCCATGGGCTCGGAGCAGGGCCGGCCACAGGCGCCGCAATGACGGTCGGAGAGGTAGAGCCCCCCGGCCTCCGGGTCCCGGAAGTCCTCGTCGACGCGACCGTCGAGGTCGTCGTCGAGCAGGTTGCAGGTCTCGGGCGCGGGCCGGGGCAGGCCCGCGTCCGGGCGGTCGTCGTCGATGGCGCCGGTGCGTCCGCCACAGGCGGCGGCGCAGAGGGCGACGAGCGGAGCGGCGAGCGTCAGGAAAGGCACGCCCCGCCCGGGTCCCCCGGGGAAGTGGTGACGTGGAGTGCGCCGTGGTGAGGCCATCGGGGTCGCTTACGGTCCGGCGCCACGGGTGCGGCGAGCCGGGGATGCTGCCGGCTCTGCAAAATCCGTGCGGGGGGCTGGTCGAAACCGTGGCCGCGGCGCGGGTCGGCTCCGGAGGGGCGCCGGCGGCCTCCCCGGCGCTTCCGCCGGAACACGCCGCGGTCGACTGAGGGGGGCGTCAGGGGAGCGCGTCGAGGGCCGCCCTGAGCTCCGAGAGGGCATGGGCGTCGCCGGCGGCCCCCGCCCGGGAGACGCCCTCGGAGAGCATGCGCCGGGCCTCGTCGGGCTGGCCGAGCTCCTGCGCGACCTGCCCCGCCATGAGATAGGTCGGCACGTAGTCGGGAAAGCGCTCGGTCACCTCCCGATAGGCCGCGAGGGCCTCGTCGAGCCGCCCCAGGCTGCGTAGCTCCATCGCTCGGGCGTAGTGATGGAAGGGATCCGTGGAGCCCTGGGCGACCATCCGCTCCAGCAGGGCGAGCCGTCCTTCGGCGCTCATCACGAGTCCTCGTCGTCGTCGTTGTCGTCGTCGCCGCCGCCGGAGCCTCCCGGGGCGGGTGGGTTGGCCGCGTCGGATGCCTCCGGTGGAGCCGTCACGGTCACCTCCCCGGTCTCCGGGGGGACGGGCTCCCCGGGCTCGGCGACCACGGCGAGGTAGGGGAGGTTGCGATGCCGTTGGTCGTGGTCGAGGCCGTAGCCCACCACGAAGACGTCGTCGACGCTGAACCCGAGGTAGTCGATGTCGACGGGGACCCGGGTTCGAGCCGGCTTGTGGAGCAGGGAAGCGAGGCGGACGCTCCGGGGCCGGCGGGTCTCTAGATTATCCCGCAGGTAGGTCATCGTCAGGCCGGTGTCGACGATGTCCTCGACGATGAGCAGGTCCCGTCCTTCGACCCGCTGGGAGAGGTCGCTCGTGATCTGCACGACCCCGCTCGTCTCGGATCCCTCGTAGCTGCGGAGGGCGAGGAAATCGATGGACAGAGGTAGGTCGATGGCCCTGACGAGGTCCGCGGCGAAGACGAAGGCCCCTTTCAGCACGGGGATGACGACCAGGTCCCGACCCCGGTAGTCCGCGGTGATGCGGGCGCCGAGCTCCCGTACCCGCCGGGCGATGGTCTCCGCGTCGAGGAGAAGTCGGGTGGTCGGGACGGGCGCCTGGGCGCCCTGAGGCTGGGACGGTCGGGCGGCGCCGGGGGGAGAGGTGCGGCGGCTGCTGGTGGTCGTGGTCATCGCGGGCCCTCGGGGTCGCTCGGGACCTACCAGATCAGCCGCCCGCGATCACCAGGAGGGCCGCGGCCACCGTCTCCCCGAGGGCCCGGAGGGCGAGGGACAGGGACAGGGCCAGGGCGGCGAGGGCCGCGGCGGCCCGCAGCGGCATCCCGGCGAAGAACACCGGGAGCTGGGGGGCCGCCCGACCGACCAACCCGAGGACGACCTCCGCCAGGAGGAGAGCCACGGCGGCCGGCGCGGCGACGGCGAGGGTCAGGGCAAGGGCGTCGGCGAAGAGCCGTCCCACGCCGTCGACCACCGCACCGAGCCCCGGCTCCGCCCCGGCCGTGGTCCCGGGGGGCGAGCGGCGAAGCCCTTCACCCAGGGCCCGGAGGGCCGCCCGATGGCCGCCGACGACGACGAAGGCCGCGACCGCCAGGAGCCGATAGAACACCCCCAGGGGGCTCGCCGACTCCCCCGTGGTCGGGTCGACGAGCTCGGCCCCTAGGGACGACCCGCGCCAGAGGTCGACGAGGCGCCCCGCCCATTCGAAGGCGTGGAAGGGGAGCGCCAGGGCCACCCCCGCCACCGCGCCCCGGAGGAGCTCGAGGCCGACCAGGGGCAGGAGAGCGAGCCCGGCGGGCGGTGCAGCCGCAGCCACCGGAGCCACCGGGGCCAACCCGATGGTCAGGGCGATCCAGAGCCCGGTTCGGGGCAGGGCAGGCAGCGTGCGGCCCCCGAAGAACGGGACCAGCCAGACCAGAGGCAGCAGGCGGGCGCCCACGAGGGCGAGGCCCGGAAGCCCTTCCTGCGCTCCGGTCAGGAGCCCCGCGAGCTCGGAGGCCACGGCATGCTTCCGTCGGGACCGGCCGAGGGACGGCGGCGGCTCACAAGCCGATCTCGGCGGCGGCGAGCCAGAGACCCCGGGTGAATCGCAGGAGCTCGGCACCCATCCAGGCGCCGGCGACGGCCAGGGTGATCCCGACCGCCGCCAGACGGGGCACGAAGGCCAGGGTCTGATCTTGCACCTGGGTCACCGCCTGGAGCAGCCCGACGATCAACCCGATGGCCAGGCTGACCAGGAGGGCGGGGGCGGACAGCCAGAGCACCAGGTAGAGGGTCTCCGCGGAGAGGCGGGTGAGCTCGCCGGCAGGCATGCCACGACGGTACACCAGCCGGGTGACGGGGCGGCGTCGGCCGTGGCAACCGGTTTCGTTTCTGGCAGTATGGCGCCGCTCCGATGGCGACGGACGACGACAGGAACGAGACCGCGGCGCCGCCCCGACAGGGTGCCCCCGCCGACGCCACCGGCCCGGACGAAGGCCCGCCGAGCAACCCGGGGGAGCGGAGCCTCTACGAGGTCGAAGACCCCACCGGCGGCTCCCGGATCCGGTCCGCCGCGGACGACCCGACGGCGGTCTGGGACGAAGACTCCCTGCACCAGGTCGGCATGGAGGACGTCCACGGCGTCGAAGGCGGACCCGAACGGGGACCCGCCACCCCACCGGACGTCGGCGGGCTCCTCGCCTCCGGCACGAGCGTGGAGGTCAGCGCGGCGGCGGCTCAGACCGCATCCCCGACGGAACCGGCTCCCCCGGCGTCGTCCCCGTCCGGCGGCGGCCTGAGCTGGACCGCCACCCTGCTCCTGGCCTTCGGCCTGGGCGCCCTGGTGTTCACGATCTTTTACAGCCTGCGCTGACGCCCCCGGCGCCTCTCAGCCGCCGGGGGTGAAGACCACGGGAAAGGGCACGCGACCGCCGGAGGCGCTCGGGGGGAAGCTCCACCGCTTGATCACCGTCTCGAGGCAGCCGTCCAGGCCGGGGAGGCTGGCCCCGCGGCTCGAGATGCGCACCCGGCTGACCCGCCCGCTCGGGGCGATGGTCATGTCGACCTCGTAGGTGACGTCGGGGGCGCCGGTCATGCCTCGAACGGAGCGCTCGTAGCACTGCTGGAGGGACCGGCGGTTGCGGTTGACGGTGCGCGCGACGGCGTCCCCGTCGAGCTCCGAGGCGGTGCGCTGGGAGGTCCCGCTGGACGTGTCCCGGGTGCCGATGGTCGGGCCCGAGATGTCGCCCCCCCGCATC
>DAPKRP010000614.1:0-2367 GCA_031800515.1 Polyangiaceae bacterium LLY-WYZ-14_1
CGAGTCGGTCCCGTCCCCGTCCGGCCCGGGTCCCCAGGGTGCGGCCCCGGGCGAGGCTACCCCTACCCTGCCGGGCCGCTGACAACACCCTCTTTCCTCAACACCCTCTTAGGCGGAGGCGGGCGCCGCCCGGTCCGCCATTATGCCCCGCAGCATGATCTCGCTGAACTCGTCGGCGATGTCGTCGACCGTCGCCGGGCCGTCGGGGCGGTACCACATGTACGTCCAGTTCAGCATCCCGAACAGCGCGAAGTCCATCAGTCGTCCCCGCAGGGTCTTTCGGAAGACCCCATCCTGGATCCCGTCGCCGATCAGCGCCTGAAGCCGACTGTCGACTTCCTTTCGCTTCTTCATCACATCGGCGAAGCCCCGGTCCCGATGAAAGTTCTTCTCTTGGAAGAAAATTTCAGCAAGATCTCGGTCTCGGGTGATGAGCTGCAGGTAGCTGTGGATGAAACGTCGCAGCCGGCCTTCCGGTGAGTCCTTCGTCGCCTCTGCCGTCTGGAAGGATTCGAGGACCCGGTCGATGAACTCGCCGTGGAGCACGTGGAGCACGTCCTTCTTCGACGAAAAGTAGTGGTAGAAGCCGCCCCGGCTCACCCCGGCCACGTCCAGCAGGGTCTTCATCGATGTCCCGCGATAGCCGGATTCGCTGAAGCACTGCCGCGCTGCGTCGAGGACCGCGCTGCGGATCGGGCTGTCCCGGTCGGGGGTGGTGTTCATCGATTCCCTCTGCTCCGTCTCTCGACGAGCCGCTTGGCTTCGTTCTACGACACCGGCGGGCCGTTGGCCCGTCCCGTACCTTAGCGGGCGCGGTCAGGATTTCGGAGTGGCGCGCTGCTCCACCAGGTCGAGGAGCTGTCGGACGGTCTGGATCCCGACCAGCTGGTCATCCGGGATCTGCACCCCGAGCTCCTTTTCCATCTCTCCGACGAGCTCGAGCATGCCTAGGGAATCCATGCCGATCTCGGCGATGACCGCGTCTTCCTGGACGTGGTTGAAATCCTTTTCGGCGATCTCGGACGCCATCGTCCGAAACATCTCGAGCAGCTTTGCGCGCTCCATGGGCATCATCCTCCAGGTGAACGGAGCATCGCTCCGGGTGGTCGGGGCGGTTCGCGCCGTCGTTCGCGCGGTTCTCGGTGCCGAGGGGTCTGGTGTCCCGAGTCCGTAATTCGCTGCGAATCCGCTGGCCGTCGGGCCGCGGCTAACTTCCGGGCAGAGGTACTAGTACAACGGGGGGGAAACGCGACCAAAATCCGCCGGACGACGAGGCGTGGGCGGCGGCTGCGGAACGCTCCCGAAGGCCCGGTGACCGGGTCAATCGATACGCCGCAGCTTCATCTGGACGTCCGACGAGTAGTGCTGATCGAAGGCCCGAACGCAGGTCGAGAGGTACCGATCGTAGTCGTCGAAGAGCTGGTCCCCCCAGGTCTTTCGGATGGTCGCCTCGTGGCTCCGCATCCGCCGCAGCCACTCCGCCGTGGTCCGGCCATAGCTCTCCCGCTGGGTGCGGACCTCCAGCACCTCCCAGCGGGGGTTCGCCGCGGCGACCAGCTCTTCGAGGCGAGGGTTCAGGCCGCCGGGAAAGATCACGTCCGCGGTGAACGCCAGGTCTTCGAGGTCTTTTCGGTTCCGGGGAACCCGGTTCCGGAGAATCGCCTGGAAGCCGAAGCAGGCCCCCGGGGCGACCCACTGGGCGACCCGGTTGAAGTACTGGCGGTAGAGCTCGACGGCGAGCCCCTGTCGGGACTGCTCCGGCGAGCACAGGTGGTCGATCATCTCGATGGAGACCAGGGCGTCGTAGGCTTCCGCGGGCTCGTATTCCGCGTAGTCGACCACCTTGACCTCGACCCCCGGCAGCTTGCGTTCGGCGATCCATTCCGCCTGGGCCGTCGACAGGGTGATGCCGTGGGCGCGCTTCACGCCGCGGTGGGAGACCAGGTACTCGAGGTTCGACCCCCAGCCGCAGCCGATGTCGAGCACCAGGGAGTCGGCGGTGACCTCGGCGTAATCGGCCAGGATCCGGCACTTCTGCACCTGGGCCTGTTCCAGGGTCTCGTCCCCGGTCAGGAAACTGGCAGACGTGTAGTGCATCCCCTCGTCGAGCCAGAGCCGGAAGAACTCGTTCGACACGTCGTAGGAGACTTCGATGTCGCGCTGGGTGCTCGTCATGGCCGCGCGATGATGCCACCAGCCCGGGCCTGGGACCAGGATCTCCGCTTAAGAGGGTCGCTCAACATAACGCTCCGGTCGCCGCGAAGCCGATCCGACGCCGTCTGCGGCGTTCCGGCTCCTCGAAATATCCTTCAGATATTCCTCGTCGCCGCGCCTTGCAGCCGACGCCGCCTCGGCTCCGCGGCTCGG
>DAPKRP010000615.1:0-3582 GCA_031800515.1 Polyangiaceae bacterium LLY-WYZ-14_1
TGTAGGCCGCCGTCCACTCGGCGGAGGGAAATCGATAGGCCATGGCGGCGCCGAAGCTATCCCCCACCCCCCGAGGGGGCAAGCACCGGAGTTCGACAGTACCGGAGTTCACCAGCGGGCTGGCCCTGACGAACGTCTCCCTAGATGAGATCGTAGTGATTTTTTTGAGCCAAGATAGTGATATGCTCACGCTTTTGGTCTAGCTATAGCCGAGCTGCCGTGGTTCTCTTACTCCAGCCGGAAAGGCTGGAACCAGGAGGAAACGTGAAATCACTGTGGTCGAGGGACTCGTCGGCACGGCGCGGACTCTCTCTCTCTCTCTCTCTGCGGGGTGCTGCTAGCTGCCGGCTCCCTGCTCTTGGGCGGGTGCACCAAGAACCTTCGGACGCTCGAAGGCGAGCGCTACACCTGCGACTGCTCCGTGGTCACCGAGGAGGACTGCAATCCGGAACTTATGCTCGACCTCATGGGCTCCGTCAGCGGCGCGGCCACTTGTGGTGCGGGCACCGTGACCCGGTTTTTTCGGGACGTGCTGGCCTGTTCCCCGGTACTCGTCGAGGACCCGGAGGCCTACTGCCGAACGGCCTGCATCCAGCGGGGGCGGGATCGGCTGGGGCGCCAGAGGCGCGGCACCTTCCTCAGCGCCGACGTGATCGCGGGGTCCGCTGCGCATCTTGGCGCTGGCCAGTGCACCGACGGAGACGGGGGGCCGTACGTGTACCCGGCGATCACCGATGAAGACGTGCGGCGGGGGCGGATCCAACGGGAGTTCTCGACGATGTCCGTGTCCATCGATCATCCGGAGATCCGGGGCACGGCGGCTGGACTGTATATCGAGGACACGGAGGTCAACATTCGCGGTGCCCGCTGCAGCGACCCCACCTCCATCGAGCCTTTCTGCGACTTGTTCATCACGATGTTTTCCGTGCGTGCTGGCTGGGAAGAACCGACCGACGGTCCGTTCGCCAGCGTTCCGTTCCGGATCGACGGGGCCCGGATCTCCGACTTCGGCTTTCGCCTGAGCGGCGAGGTGAAGGGGAATGTGGACACGGGTACGCCAGACGAATGGATTGCCACCGAAGAGATGAATCTGGAGCTCGGCGGTCGGATCCGGAAGGACGTCGGCCTGATGGGACGAACGGTCCGGATCAACATCGGGGAAGACGGAGACGACCCGGGCGAGCCCATCAGCTTTGATGAGCCTCAGGGAGAGATCGAAACGGACCTCGGCGCGGCCTTGCAGTACATGACGCTGGTGGCTTCCTTTGAAGACACCCGCCGACGATCCGGGGAAGACGTCACCCTCGGGATCGAGCTCGACGCGCTGATCAAGTTTTTCTCCGGCTCTCCCGTCGCCAACTTCGAGTTCATCCGGGAACGCCGCCCCCCCGCCTTCATGATGAGCATGGGGGGGCTGCCGGACGAAGAGCCGATGTGGTTCGAACCCGAACCGCAACGGCAGGACGGACAGAATGCACCCGCCGGACCGACTCCCGACCAGGACGAGCCCGGTTGGGACGGACCGTTCCCCTTCGAGGCCACGCCGGATGCCCCGGGGATGGGTGCCCGGATGATGTCGACCGCGGGATCTTCAGACGCCTGGATGGTGTTGGATGGGAGCGGAAGCGACCCCTTTCCTGGGATGCCCATCGACGAGTATCGCTGGTACTACCGCAACTCCGGGGTCCTGCCGGAGATCGTGCTGCTCTTCGGCCTGGGGCCGCGGGTGCCGATCATGGAACGGGACTTCGACGAGATCTTGGCCGACCCTGATCAAACCATCTGTCTCCTGGTCGTCGGGGAAGACGGCCTGCGGTCGGAAAAATGCCTTGGGGAAGGGGTGAGCTCGGTCGACGTTCCGATCGAGCCACGAATCATCTGCAACGAGCTGGCGACCACCGCGCCCCGGGCAAGCCTGTTCCGCCAGGCCGTCCGGGAGGCCAGCGCCATCTCCGCTCCAACCAACGGCCACACCTGGTTCGTGCCCACCGACGATGCCATCGAAGCGGACATCGGATTGGACCGATTCAATCGGATCTTCGAACCCGAGAACCAGGCGGAGCTGGAACGCTTCGTACGTTCCCACGTCTACCCGAACGTCGTGCGCCGGGCCGACATCGCGGCCTCCCTCGGCGGGGTTCCATCGGAAGCGGGGGACGAAGGCGACCTCTCCTCGGCGGAAAAGGAGGCCGCCGTCTTCGATGCCGACATCCCCTGCGACGGCGGGATCTTGCATGGCGTAGCGTCGACGTTCTACGCCCCAGCGCTCTAGCAGGCACGTAGGCACGGCCACCGGTCCCCGGGGGAGGCGGCGCCGCCTCCGGGGGCCCTCCCTCGTTCGGCTTCCCCGAAGGCCCCCACGCGACCCATGCGCTCAGGTGCACCATGATGATCCCGCGATATCTCTGTCTGTGTCTCGCCCTGGGTCTGGGCGCGCTGGCCCCCGGCTGCCCGGGCGCCCGGTCGGTGCTCGATACGCCGGACGTTGCTGTCGTCGATGGCGGTCCCCCCCTCGACCCGTCGGGCAATCATCCGTGCTTCGGACTGAATGAGCGCGCGTGCAACCGGTATGGCCCCCACGACGACTCCCGCGGTTGCTTCTTCATGAACCAGTACAACATCGATATCTGTGCCGCCAACGTCCGGTTTCCCGGGTGCTCGCCTTATCCGCGATTCGTGCACCTCCATAATCAGTTTAACCGGCTGTTCGGGTGTAACCTCGAACGTCCGTGTCCCCATGGGAGTAAATGGTGTGTCGTTGGCGACTGTGAAATTTCCGGGGGCAACGCGGGGACGATCTTCGCTGGTTGCTGGTTTCCCATGGAGGACACGGACCCGGCCCCTGGCTACAACTTTCCGGAAGACCACAGTGCCCGTTGCATTCCCGTGGATGCCGACCCGGCGGACTTCGGCTGCGCCGTCTATGAGGTCCGTGAGCGCGAATGAAGAGCAACCACCAGACCCGGCCCCCCGCGACCTGCGCCTGTCGACCCGTGCCAGGCCGGCTACGTCACCCGAGGCGTCCCCGCCCCCTCCGCCGCGTCGCGGAGCGGCTCGCCGGACTGGCTTGGTTGGTGGCTCTTGGAGGCTGCTACGGATCGGACCCAACCGATGGGCCGCCGGATGGGTCGGTCGAAATGGGACGCGAGGACGGCGGTCGGCGCTTGGACCCACGCGAGCTGGTGGCCGCCTGCGACCGCCAAGCGGTGCCCTGGTACGAAACTCTCTTTGCTTTTCACCGTAGTTCTCAGGACTCTTGCACCTGGGGGGTCGACGGCAATCTCGAGCCACGGCAGGGCCGAGCAACGGCGCGGACCGAAGACCGCTTCGAGCTCGAGCTGGATCCCACGGTCAACCTCTGCGCTCTGGGTTTCCACTTCTCGCGAGGGGGCAGGGTCGACCCACGGTTCCCGCCCAGCAGTGATGCCCGGGTCCCGCTTGACTACGATGACCAAATCGTGTTGCTTCTAGGGGACATGGTGCTTGCGGCCACCGACCGAAGCCTGGTCGAACGTCTGCCGCGCCAGGGGCAGGTATATCGTTGGGATTGGTCCCGAATCGCCGGTGCCCCCATCGGATCCG
>DAPKRP010000616.1:0-2876 GCA_031800515.1 Polyangiaceae bacterium LLY-WYZ-14_1
GGCAGGTCCTCGCAGAGGAACGACTCCCGGAGGAACTTCCCCCGGCGGATCGGGTCGTTCTTGTCCTGGTCGGAAAAGGCCACCAGCCAGGACGGTTGGGTGAAGACCCCGGCCCGCTCCCCCGGCATCCGGTGCTGCTCCTCCGGGTCGTCGACGCTGCTCAGCCCGTAGGCGTAGGCGCTCTCCGGCTGAACGAAGACGAGCTCGCTGGTCAGCAGCGCCGAGAAGAGCCCCTGCCGGGCGTGGGTGGCGACCAGGGCCCGTACCAGCCGGTCCGTGTCTTCCACCAGGGCACCGGGGGCGTGCTCCGGGTGGGCCGACTGGTCCTTGGCGATGTCCGGGGCATCGCCGTAGCCGAAGAACTCTCGCAGGAACCGGAGGAACGACGGGTTGTTCTGGGGGTCTTCGAGGAGGCGCAGGGCTTCCGCCTCGATGGCCGCGGGCTCCGCGAGGGAGCCATCGTCCGCCATCCCCCGCAGCCGCTCGTCCGGCGGACCCCCGGTCAGAGAATAGGACAGGGCCTCGGCAACCTCGTGGGGCGTGAGGCGGTGGAGACCCGCACCGTCCGGCGTGCCGAGCTCGGTGCGGAAGAGGAAGCTCGGCGAGACCAGCATCGCCTCGAGGGCCACCGCCACGGCGGCTTCCCTTCCGAGACCGGCGGCCTCGGCGGCGTCGGCCACGCCCACGTAGTGGGCGACCTCCGTGTCCGTGAGCGGGCGGCGGAAGAGCAGCCGGCCCCGATCGGCGAGCTCCGGGCTCAGGCAGCTCGTGAGCCCCCCCCCGGCGCCCAGGCACGGCGCGCCGACGCGCCCGGCGGCCGCGTCGGCGATCGCCTGGGCGGACCGGAGCACCGATTCGATCTCCGCCTCCCCGACCCGGTAGGACGTCGCCCGGTTGCTGAAACGGTCCGCGTCGTTGCGGAGGGCAAAGGGCGGCTCCTGGACCGGCAGTGGAGGCTCCCCCGTTCGGACGAGGGCCGCTTCCACCGTCCGCCGGTAGCCCTCGTCGTCGAGGCGCACGATCCGGCCGGGGGCGGGTCCGACGTCGTCGGTGGCCTCGCAGGTGAACAGGCGGTCGAGCTCGGGCCGAGCCTCCGGGTCCTGCGGGGGAAGGTCCGGTGGGGTCGACGACCCGCGGGGATCGTCGCCCGCGGCACCGCTACCGACCGGTGCTTCGATGAGCCCCTGGCAGCCGAGGGCAGCGCCTGCCGCCACCACGGTCAGAAGGAACCCGGTTCTCTTCCGAGAGCGAAGGATCGTCGTCCGCACATCGAGTGGGTACCCCGGGCCCCGGCGTTTGGTGCACCCGCCGGCGCTCCGGGGGACCGGCGGTCAGCGCTCGAGGTCGGCGGCGTCCTGACGGGCGGCCTCGGCGGCGGCGGTGCGGCCGCTCGCTTCCAGGATCTCGGCCCGGAGCCGCTGGTAGGAGGCGCGGCGGGGTCGGAGCTCGATCGCCCGATCGATCCATCGTTCGGCTTCCCCATGGGCCTCCCGGGCGAGGTGCGTGCGGGCGAGCCAGGCGGCGGCCCGGGGGTTCCAGCGGTCGAGCTCGAGCGCCTGCTCGAAGAGCGCGATCGCCTCGTCCCGCTCCCCGCGCCGGAAGGCCTGGCGTCCTTCGGCCACCATCCGGTCCGAGGCGGGCTCGTCCCGGAAGGGGGTCTCCGCGTCTTCTTCCTCGGACCCCTCGGACCGGGCGTTCGTCTTGTCCGCCTGGTCCGCCGGGACGCCGGCGGGACCGTCCGCTTCCGCGCCGCCCTCGGGGGAGCCCCTGGGGTCGTCCCGGGCCTCCGCCTGGGCCGTTTCCCCGGTGGGCTGCCGGGTGCGAGGGGGCGCGGTCCTGTCGTCGTCCCCGGCGTCCTGTCCGGCGGTACCCTCCTCCCCATCGGCCGCGGTTTCCTCCTCCGCCTCGGGGTTTTCGACCGCCAGATGCGTCGGTGGGGCGGCCGTCGTCGTCGCCGCGGCCGAGGACGGCGCGCTCGGGCCGACGCTCCCCCCGGTACCGCCGGTGAGGGCGGAGACCAAGAGAAAGAGCCCCGCTCCGGCCCCCAGGGCGACGATCCCGCCGAGGGCGGCGGCGGCGAAGGACAGCCGCACCCCGCGCGCCGTTCGGGGGCGGCTGCGAGCCACGGGAAGCTCGATCGCGTCGTCGTCCGGGGGGAGGGTCGAGGCCTCGCCGTCGGCGAGAACCGGCGGGGCGTCGGTGTCCCCGGCGGCCTCCGCCAGGCCGCCGTAGCCAGACATCGCATCGGGCTCCCCCACCCCGTCGTCGAGGCGGCCGGGAACCACGGAGGGCGCCTCGATCACCGCGGGTCCCGCGAGGGCCTCCGGGTGAAGGGAAGACAGGGGCTCGATCGCTAGGTCGTCCAGGTCGGAGGTTCGCGTCGCCGCTGCCCCGCCGGCGGGCTCCGGCCCCCCCGCCGCCTCCGGCTCGGCGGACTGCCCAGCGGGTATCGGGTCGAGATCCGTCGGTCGGTCCGCCGCGTCCGGGAGCGGGTCCCCGGGCACCGACTGGAGCTCGGAGGAAGGCAGCTCTTCCGTCAGACTGCGCTCGTAGGTCTCGAACACCTCCGGGGGGACATCCGGGACCTCGGTTTGGATCGTGTCCCGGGGAGACTCGAACCCGAGGCCGTCGTCCGAGCCGGGGCCCGCCTGCTGCCGAGCGCTCGGCCCGGGCCCGCCTCCCGGATCCATCGGGGCGGGGGGAGCCGGCGGCCTTCCCACCCGGAGCTCCGGGGACAGCTGCATCGCCGCCGTGTTCTCCCGACCGAAGCCGGCGACGGGGCTCGGAGTCGGGGGAACCGGGACCGGCGGGGTAGGCGCCTTGCTGGCGCCTCCCGGAAGATCGAAGCGCTTGGTGGAGTCGTCGCCCGGCCGTCC
>DAPKRP010000617.1:0-7112 GCA_031800515.1 Polyangiaceae bacterium LLY-WYZ-14_1
GCCGCTCATCTGCCCGGCATGACCGCGGCGATGACCCGGCTTCCGGTCATCGGGGTCCCGGTTCAGAGCCGTGCCCTCTCCGGCTTGGACAGCCTGCTGTCCATCGTTCAGATGCCCGCCGGCGTGCCCGTCGCGACCGTCGCCATCGGCGCGGCGGGAGCGACCAACGCCGGCCTCCTCGCCGCCTCCATCGTCGCCCTGACCGATCCCGGCGTCGCCGGTGCCCTCGACGACTATCGCCGGCGCCAGACCGAGGCGGTCGCCGAGGAGCCCAGCCGTTGAGCGGCCGGGCCCCCTCGGATGCCCGAGCATCGTCGGCGTCCACGGGCGTCGCCGCCCTCAGGCCGTGGGCGCCCGGCGCCGTCCTCGGCATCCTCGGGGACGGCCAGCTCGGCAAGATGATGGCGGTCGCCGCGGCGCGCCTCGGCTATCGGACCCACGTGCTGTCCGCGACCGGGGAGGGCCCGGCTTCCCAGGTCGCGACCTGGGTGACCCGGGGCGCCCTCGACGATCCGGAGGCGGTGGCCACCTTCAGCCGCGCCGTCGACGTCGTCACCTACGAGTCCGAGAACATCCCCCTCGATCCCGCCCGTGCTCTGGCCCGGGAACGGCCGCTCCGGCCGAGCGCCGAGGTGCTGGCCCGCACCAGGGATCGACTGCAGGAAAAGGGATTCGTCCGGGGGCTGGGCCTCGCCACGGCCGCCTTTGCCCGGGTGGCGGCGGAGGCCGACCTCGACCTGGCCCTGGCCGCCGTCGGGACACCGGCGGTGCTGAAGACCACCACCCTGGGCTACGACGGTAAGGGGCAGCGGCGCATCGACGAGCCCGAGGGCCTCGCCCCCGCCTGGGCCAGCCTCGGGAGCGGCGTCTGCATCCTCGAGTCGTTCGTGCCCTTCGTCGCCGAGCTGTCCGTCGTGGTGGCTCGAGGGGCGGACGGGACGACGCGGCCCTATCCCGTCGTCCAGAACGAGCATCGAGACCACGTCCTCCACCGCACCCTCGCCCCGGCGGAGGTCGCCCCGGAGGTCGCGCGGAACGCAGAGGGCATCGCCCGTCGCATCGCCGAGGCCATCGGCCTGGTCGGTGTCCTCGCCGTCGAGCTGTTCTTGACGGAGCAGGGCGACCTGCTGGTCAACGAGCTCGCGCCCCGCCCCCACAACTCGGGGCACTGGACCATCGAAGGCTGCGCCACCTCCCAGTTCGAGCAGCACGTCCGTGCCCTGTTCGACCTGCCCCTCGGCCCCGTCGGACCGGTGCGTCCCGCGGTGATGGAGAACCTCCTCGGGGACGATGTTCACCGCTGGTCCGAGCTCGTGGGGGAGCCCGGGGCTGTCGTCCATCTCTATGGCAAGGACGAGGTACGCCCCGGGCGAAAGATGGGGCACGTCACCCGGCTTCGCCCCGCCTGAACCCGCCTGAACCCGCCGCTGCCCACGGGCCCGGTCAGGCGGTCCAGCTCGAGAAGTCGAGGACCTCGTCGAAGGACGGCTCCTCGAGGCATCGGGCGTCGAAGAGCCGTTCCGCGGCGCGTCGGTCCACCCCCAGGTAGGCCTCCCGGGTGGCGTCCGCGCGCAGGGCGACGATGCGCTCGCCGACCCCGGCCTGGCGCAGCAGCCCGTTCGCTGCCCGCACGATGCTGCGGACCGCGACGGTCTCGACGTCGTTTTCCAGCTCTTCCAGGTCGATCTCGTTGGTGTCGACGGCGCGGTCCACGTCGTCGACCACCGGTCCGATGAGCTCGCCGCTCCGGAGGACGAGGGGCCCGTCGTCTCCTCCGATGCGTTCGAGGACGATGCTGCCGAGCTCCGGCAGGACGTCGTTCAGGGCCGTGACGACGTCCCGGGCGGTCGATCGATCCGTCGCCCGGTGCAGCAGAAACCGGTCTGCCCGGCGGCGGGTCACGTGCCGGGGGTCCGCTGGACGGGGTGGTCGGCCCAGATAGTAGGCGGCGAGGAGGTCGAGGCGGAGGGCGTCTTCCCTCGGGTCGTCGAGGGTCTCCGCCAGCTCCGCCAGCGCGGCGTCGTCGAGCTCGCCGAGGGCGCTGGCTTCCTGGAGAAGCTCGACATAGAGGGCCAGCCCGGCGGAGGGCGCCCGGGAGGCCCCCGCCATGGAGCCCGGCGGCACCTCTGCTCGGGCGTTCCTGCCGGGCGCCGGGGAGAGCGGTGGCGTCGATTCTTCGGCCATGAGTCGCGTCGCCGGCGGGAAGGCACGGTGGTCCGGGAGACCCGGTGCCCGACTCCGGACGGTGACCCCGAAGCCTACCATGCGGGCCCGCCCCAGGGCGTACGGCATGGTAGCGTCCGCCCTGTGGAGGAGACGGGCCCGGCGGAGGAGGGGTCGGGGGCGATGCCGGAGCGGTCCAGAGGGGTCGTCTACCGCTGGGACCTCGACAAAACCTATCTGCGCACCGAGTTCGACACGGTGCGGGAGCTGGTCCGGACCGCCTTCGAGACGCCCGCCCGGAAGCGGACCGTGCCCGGCGCTTCGGCCCTGCTGCGGGAGATCCGAGCCACCGGCCCCCGGGCGATCACCATCCTCTCCGGCAGCCCGGAGCAGATGCGCCGTGCCCTCGAGGCGAAGCTGCGGATCGACGGGATCGAATGGGACGACTTCATGCTGAAGCCATCCCTCGAGAACCTGCTTCGGGGCCGGATCCGCTTTCTCACGGACCAGGTCGGCTACAAGCTCGGCGCGCTCCTTCAGGCCCGACGCCGCGCTCGGCCCGGCTGGGACGAGGTGCTCTTCGGCGACGACGCCGAGGCGGATGCCTTCATCTATTCCCTCTACGCCGACCTCTGCGCCGGCCGCGTCGGCACCCGGACCCTCCGGGCGGTGCTCCAGCGCGCCCGTCTCTACCCGGAAGACCTTCCGGTGCTCCTCTCGGAGGCGGACGGCGTCGGCGCCGGGCGAGAGGTGGTCCGGCGGATCTTCATCCACCTGGACCGGGTCTCGGTCCCGGGCGCGTTCTCCGAGTTCGGCGACCGGGTCTGCCCCTTCCACAACTATTTCCAGCCTGCCGTCGTCCTGGTCGAGGACGGGCTCCTCGAGGCCCCGGCCGCCCTTCGCGTCGGGTCCGAGATCGCGATCCGCCACGGCTTCAGCCCGGACACCTTGACGGCGAGCTTCCTCGACCTGGTGCGCCGGGGCTTCGTCGGCCGACGGGCGGGGCAGGCGCTCCGGGACGCGATCCGGGCCGGCGAGCCGCAGCGGGTGGTCGCCGCCAAGCCGATCCTGGCCGCCTTCGCCGACGACCTCGACCCCCGGGTCGACGACCTGCCCGCGGCGGGCAGGGAAGCGGTGCCCGTCCTCGACTACGTCGGGCTCTACGCTCGGGACGAGGCCCGGGCGAAGGCCGCCAAACGCCGTGCCTTGCTCCGGCGCCCAAAGTGATGGGGCCCATGGACGCCCCCCCCGACGCGCGCTAGTTTCTGCTGGACGGAGTCTCTCCGGGGGCCATTGGACGGCAGTAACGGCAACATGGCTTTCACCATCGATTTCCGCCACGTCTTCGCCGGCGCGCCATGGCTCCGGGCGCAGATCCTGGGCGGCGTCGCGCTCTTCTTGATCGGCGCCCTCGCCGCCGGCTGCGGCGCCAAGACCGGTCTCACGGTGCCCGACGCCGGGCCCATCAACGCCTCCGACTCGGGGCCGGACATCGGATTTCCCGGGGATGACGACGATGACGAAGACGACGACCGGGAGGAGCCGATCTGCATCGACATCCCCGTCGATGGCTCGCCCATCCTGCTTCCCCTCGAGAGCACGGCGCGGGTGCGTCGGGCGGACGTCCTGTTTCTGATCGACATCACCCAGTCGATGCGAGACGAGATCACGGCGATTCAGCAGCGGCTCCGGGACGAGGTCTCCCCCGGCATCTCCGCGGCCATCCCGGACACGGAGCTCGGCGTGGCCATCTTCGCCGACTTCGGCGTCGACCCCTACGGCGATAGCCGGGACGTTCCCTTCGAGCTCCGGCTCCAGATGAGCGGCGACCTCGCGGCCGTTCAAGCTGCCCTCGACGGGATCGAGCTCGGCGCCGGCAAGGACGAGCCGGAAAGCCAGGTCGAAGCCCTGTTCCAGACGGCGACCGGGCAAGGGCTCGACCCCTGGGTGGAACCGTCCTTCGGCTGTCCCTCGGGGGGCTTCGGCTATCCCTGCTTCCGGGACGACGCGGTGCCGGTCGTGATGCTGCTCACCGACGCGCCCTTCCACAACGGGCCGAACGGGGAGTTTCCCTACCTGTCCAGCATCGGCCGGGGAGAGCCGCCCCACACCTTCGCCGAGGCGGAACGGGCCCTGGTCGAACGGGGCATTCGGGTCATCGGCATCAACAGCTCCGGGGACCGGCGGCCGCGGCGGGACCTCGAAGCCATCGCCGAGGGGACGGGCACCCTGGACCGAACCGGTCGGCCCCTGGTCTTCGACATCGATGCGGATGGCTCCGGGCTCGGGGGCCGCGTGATCGAGGCGATCACCACCTTCGCCAACGACCTCGTCCAGGACGTCGATCTGGAGCTGCGGGATCCGGATCCCCGGGACGGGGTCGATGTCTTGAGCTTCATCGACCGGGTTCGGCCGCTGCGGGCGGTGCCTCCGGACGGGGTCCAAGAGATCGACGTCGAGGCGGGCGTCTTCCGAGGTGTCCGGGCGGGGACGGAGGTGATCTACGAGCTCGTCCTCCGAAACGACGCCGTCGTCCCCGGAGACGAGCCCCGGACCTTCCGGGTGGATGCGATCTTCCGCGGGGACGAGCGAGCGCGGCTCGCCCGGCGCACCGTGCTCCTCGTCGTCCCGGCGGCCGATGGTCGGGGCTGCGAGGCGACGGTTGCGGGGAGCTGAACCGGGAACGCGGGCTCGGTCCCGTCGCTGGCCGCCGCTCCTGGGCTGCTGCCTGGCGGTCCTCGCCGGCGCACCGTCCGTTCTAGGCTGCGGCGCCAAAACCGGGCTGGATGCTCCGGACCCGCCCCTGGAGAACCCCGAGCCGGTTCCCCCGGACGGGGGACCCAGCGACGACGACGACCCGGACGTCGACCCGCCACCGCCGGTGCCGCCGGTGTGCATCGAGCTGCCCCCCACGGCCCCTCCCTTCGAAGCGGAGGTCGTCGTGCCGGCCATCCTGACCTCCGTCGACGTGTTCTTTCTGCTCGATGCCACCGGCAGCATGGTCGACGAGATCGACAACGTCCGAGCCGGTCTTCGGGAGCGGGTCGTCCCCGGGGTCCGAGCCGTCATTCCGGACGCCGCCTTCGGGGTGGGGCTGGTGGGGGAGTTTCCCGTCTCTCCCCACGGGGATCCCGGCGTGCGTCCCTTCGAGCTGCGGATGCCGATCACCTCGTCCGTCATCGAGGTGGAGAGCGCCCTCGAACGGCTCCCCGAGTGGGCGAACCGGGACGAGCCAGAGGCCCAGGTGGAAGGCCTCTATCAGGTGGCGACGGGCAACGGCTACGAGGGGCCCGGCCGGATCCCACCGAGCCGCGGCTGTCCCCGGGGCGGCACCGGCGGCGGGTGTTTTCGGGACGAGGCCCTTCCCGTCGTCCTGCTGGTGACCGACGCCCCTTTCCACGAGGGTCCCCCGGGGGTCGACCCGGTCAGCCCCTACCGCTTCACCCCCCGTCCCCACCGGTACGAGGAGGCTCTGGCGGGGCTACGCGCCCTCGGGGCTCTGGTCCTCGGCCTCGGCGCCCGGGACACCGGGGCCCAGTCGCCGATGGCTCACCTTCGGGCCATCGCCCGGGACACGGGCGCCCTGGATCGATCCGGGGATCCCCTGGTGATCAACATCGGCGCCTCCGGCGACCGGGTCGGTCAGGGGGTGGTGGATGCGATCGAGCTGCTGGCGTCCGAGGTCCCCCTCGACGTCGATGCGGTCATCCGGGACGTCGGGGGGGACGCCTTCGATGCCACCGCCTTCATCGAGGACCTCCGCGTCCTCCGCGCCGACCCTGCCTCCGGTGCGGAACGGATCGAAGGGCCCCGGGCGATCGGGACCGTGCCCGGCACCCGGCTCACCTTCGGTCTCACCGTCGACCCGTCGGGCCTCGACCTCGAACGGGACGAACAGGTGCGGCTTCGCGCCCGTTTGGTGGTCCGGGCCTTCGAACGGAGCGTCCTCGCCACCGTCCCGGTGGAAATCCTGGTCGGTGACGGTCCCTTGGGCTGTTAGCCCGCCCTCTTCCTGAACATCAGTCCTCACCGCCCTCGAAGCCGAGCTCGAGCTCTTCGATGGTCTCCTCCGCGAGCGCCCCGAGGGTGGTGGTGAGGGCGTCTTCGTCCCCCGCTTCGTCCAGGGTCACCTCCCGGCGGTCGCCGACCAGCTTCTCGAGGTCGGCGACGATCTCCGGGTCCCCGAGCTCGGCGCTGGCTTCGATCGCCGAGGCGATCACGTCCGGCTCCGGGTGGGCGAGGAAGCGACGTAGGAACCCCACCGCGCTGGGCTCGCCGACCTCCGCCAGCACGAAGGGAAGCACTTCCATCGCCCGCCCCGACCGCTTGGCGTCGAGGGCGGTATCGACCGCCTTGGCCACCTCTGCGTAGCGAGCGTAGGCCCGTTCGACGAGGGCCCGCCCCCCGACGTCCTGGACCAGAGGGTCGGGGCTGTCCAAGACGTCGACCAACTTGTCCGCCGTCGCCTGGCCCGGGATCTGGGCGAGCAGGTCCGCCAGCCGGGTGAGCCGGAGCCGGTGGAGAGGCCCCTCGGCCCGAAGGGCGTCGTCGGTGGCCGCGATCGCCGCCGCGGCGCGCTCGTCGTTGTCGCCGGCGCCGAGGAACGCCTGTTCGGCAGCGTCCGCCTCCCGGTCGGCGGCGAAGAGGGCTGCCAGATGAGCGTCGAGGGACATGGGCCGGAAGATACCTCTCCGCGCCTCGCACCGCAGCATCGACCGCCAGGACAACAGCCCCCTCCCGATCCCCTCACGAGGGTGAGCCAGGGCCGCGGCCTCGTGGTATTATTAAAAGTGGCGTCTATTCCCCGGCGCGTCCCAGCATCCCGGGCCCGGTGGCTACTCCTGGCGGTCACCGCGGGGCTCAGCCTGGGCTGTGAGGGCACCATCGACGATTCGGTCGCTCCCGGGACCGACCCACCGGGGCGGGATCCGGCGGGCCCCGGGGCCCGC
>DAPKRP010000618.1:0-4900 GCA_031800515.1 Polyangiaceae bacterium LLY-WYZ-14_1
GGTTGATGGAAATAAACCAAACTCTATTCACTGCTGTCACTATTTCTAAAACCTTTACGAATGACAAATGACGTAGCTCCCTCGATCTCCCCGACGACCTCGCCCCGAACCACCAGGCCACCGACCTGGCAGCGCGCCACCATCCGCCCCCCGGGACCGATCTCGAGGGTGCCGTCGAGGCGGACGTCCCCGCCGAGAAGGCCATCGACGGCCAGGCTCGCCTTGCCGGACAGGCGCCCTTGAACCATGAGGTCGGAGCCGATGTACCCGCCGGAATCCCGATGCGCCAACGCGTTCTCTCCCCGCTCCGTGGGCCGAAGCTGGCGGAGGGTAGGCGGCGGCTCCGAGCCCCGTCAACGCGCTGACCGGTGACGCGGCTTCTCTCCGAAGGCAGGATCCGAGCATGACCGACGCGCCCGCCGCGGAGGCGGACCCCACCTCCCCGGAACCCCGACCGATCAGCGGCCTCGACGACCTGCTGGCCCCCTTCTACGAGGCGGAGACGCCCCGGACGGAATGGCGCGTCGGCACCGAGGCGGAGAAGTTCGGCGTCCGTGTGGACGACGGGGCCCCCCTGCCCTTCCTCGGCGAAGGTGGGGTGCGCCGGGTGCTGTCCGAGCTCGCGGAACGCCACGGCTGGCACGAGGTACAGGAGGTGGAAGGCGGCGAGGTGATCGCGCTTCGTCGGAGTGGCGCCTCGGTCACGCTGGAGCCCGGCGCCCAGCTAGAGCTGAGCGGGGCGCCCCAGTGGTGCGTCCACCAATCCGTGGCGGAGCTCCAGGGTCACGACGCGGAGCTCCGGGACCTGTCGAAGGAGCTCGGCATCGTCTGGCTCCCCGTCGGCTTCCACCCCTGGGCCCTGCAGGACGAGCTGCCCTGGGTTCCCAAGCTGCGCTACGGGGTGATGCGGGAATACCTGCCGACCCGGGGTCGCCGTGCCCTCGACATGATGCGGCGCACCTGCACCGTGCAGGCGAACCTGGACTACGCCTCGGAGGCGGACGCCTTCCGAAAGCTGGCCGTCTCCCTCCGGGCGCAGCCGATCGTCGGCGCGATGTTCGCCAACGCCCCGTTCTTCGAGGGCCAGGTGACGGGGCGGGTCTCGGAGCGCATCGCCGTCTGGAACGAGGTCGACCCGGACCGCTGCGGACTCCTGCCCTTCGTCTGGGAGGGGGACGGGAGCTACCAGCGGTACGTCGAATGGGCCCTCGACGTCCCGATGTTCCTGGTCAAGCGAGGCGGCCGGGTGCTTCGCAACACGGGCCAGACCTTCCGGACCTTTCTCGCCGATGGGTTCCAGGGGGCCCGAGCGACGCAGGAGGACTGGGTCACCCACCTGAACACCCTGTTCCCCGAGGCGCGGCTCAAGAAGACGCTGGAGCTGCGGGGCGCGGACACCCAGGAGACGCATCTGCTCGGGGCGCTACCCGCGATCTGGAAAGGGCTGCTCTACGACGACGAGGCCCTGGACGCCGCGGCGCAGCTGCTGAGCCGACTGGACCCCGCCGAGGCGATGGCCAGCCGCGCGGCGATCGCCGACGGGGGGCTTCGCGCCCAGCTCGGGGGCCGGGAGCTGGCGGAATGGGCGGCGGAGCTCTGCGAGATCGCCCGCGCGGGGCTCGTCCGGTTGGATTGCCGGGACCGCCGGGGCCAGGACGAATCGGTTCACCTCGCGCCCCTCATCGCCCTGGTCGCCCGGGGGATGACCCCCGCGGACGCCCTGCTCGCCGAATACCGAGATGCCGGGGAGCCGCCCCTTCGCAGCTGGCTCGTCGCCCGGGGGCTTCGCCTCCGCCATTGAGCCCGACCCGCCCGGCGTCGGGTATCAGGATCCGACGGGCGGGTCGAAGGCGACGGGCTCCGGGCCGCCCCGGGCCGGCGCCCACCGGCGGTCGTAGCGCGCCAGCAGCGGCGGCATCAGGAGGAGCTCGGCCCCGAGGGACGCGGCGATGGCCACGACGCTGAGCTCGCCGAAGAGGCGGATGGGCACGAAGGCGCTACCGGTGAGCGCAGAGAAGCCCGCGATCAGGGTGGCCGCCCCGACCACGACGGCGACGCCGCTGCCGCGCATCGCCGCCTCGACGACCCAGGTCGTCGTCGCCCCGGGGGCGGCCTGGCGCTCTTCCCGATAGCGGCTCACCAGGTGGATGGTCCCGTCGACGGCGAGGCCCAGGCTGACCGCGAAGACGATCGCCGTCGATGCGCTCAGTGGAATACCCCGCCAGGCCATGTGGCCGAGGACGACGGTCAGGGGCAGCAGGTTCGGCGGGATGGTCAGCAGGCCGAGGCGCAGGGAGCGGAAGAGGAAGGCGAGGAAACCGAAGACGACGACCACCGCCACCCCGAGGCCCACCACGAGGTCTTCCACCACGAGGGTGAGCCCCCGGCTCGCCCGGGCGGCCTCCCCGGTCACCACCAGGGAGACGCCGGGACCGACGGCGGTGGCGAGCTCCCGGGCGACCAGGTCGATGAGCCGGTCGAGGCGCTCGGCCCCGGCATCCCGGAGGTGCACGACCAGGCGACCGACCCGGCCATCGTCGGTGATCCCGGCGGCGCCGCCGATGCGCCCGCCGCGGTCGGGCCCGGAGCCGTCTCCCAGGGCGACGAGCTCCCGCAGAGCGTCGAGCCGCGGGTCGGTCCCGAAGGGCTCCCGCGCCGCGCCCGGGTCGGCGACGAAGAGGGACCAGGCGTCGTGCAGCCGATCCGTCGGCGAGGAGACGGCGAGGACCAGCGGGTGGTCTTCGAGGCGCGTCGTGGCCCGATCCAGGCGGTCGAGCCGCTCCGCCCGCCAGAGGGTCGCCTCCGGGCCCGCTTCGGAGACCTCGAGACCCACTTCGAGGCGCCGGATCCCGGTGAGCTCGGCCTCGAGCAGGCGGGTGGTGGCCGTCACGGGGGAGTCCGGGCCGAGCTGATCCTGGAGACCCCGGTCCGAGCCCACCGCGCGACCGGCGCCGAGGCCCCCCAGGAGGACGAGCCCCGCCCCGAGGAAGACCCAACGTTGGCGTCGGGGCGCGATGATCCAGCGGGCCAGCCGGCCCAATCGGCGCGCCAGCCGGTCCGTCGGCGCAGGCGGTGGCTCCCGCCCCGGGAACAGGCTCAGGGCGGCGGGAACGAAGAGCACCGTGACCAGGTAGGCGACCATCACCCCGAGGGCGGCGGTGACCCCGAAGCGTCGGAGCACCTCGGTGCGGGACACCAGCAGGGAGCCGAAGCCCATCGCCGTGGTCGCCGAGGTCGCGAGGCAGGCGACCAACATCGCTCGGCTGGCGCGGGCGACGGCGGGAACCGCGTCGGCGTGGCCGCGCCGTTCCTCCCGGTAGCGGCCGAGGAGATGGATGGCGTCCCCGATACCCAGGGTGATGAGGAGCGGGGGGACGACGTTGTTGAGCAGGTTCAGCCGCTCTCCGGCCCAACCCATCCCCCCGAGGACCAGCGCGAGGGTCAGCCCGACGGCGCCCAGGGGCAGGACGACGCCGGCGGCGAAGCGCACGACGACGACGAGGACGATCAGGTTGGCCAGGATGGAAAGCAGAACGAGCCAGGCCTGGTCGCCCCGCATCTTGTCGATGAGCTCCGCCTGGAGCACCGGTAGGCCACCCAGGCGGACGTCGACGAGGGCGCCTTCGGGGCGGGGAACCTCGTCCAACACGCCCCGGGCCCGCGCGACGACCCGGGAGATCCGCGCCTCCCCGACGACCTCCGGGGAGAGTCCGAGGACGATGGGGAAGACGGGGACGCTCCGTCCCACCAGCGTCCCCCGGAGCCGAGGCAGGGCGGCGACGGCCTCGGCGACCCGCCGCGCCTCCGCCGGCGAGACCGTCGGGCCTTCCAGGAGCGGGACGAGCTCGCCCAGCCCTGCGGGGGGCGCATCGATCAGGCCGCGGGGAAAGCGCTCCGGCGCCGTCGCCGCGAGGGCCCCGGCGACGGCGGCCCGGCGGGCCTCCTCCCCGGCCGCCCGCTCGGCGGCTCGATCCGCCTCGGGGGACACGGCGAGGTCGTCGAGGGTCAATGCGTCCCCCCCTTTCTGTTCCCAAGTCTTGCCGCCGTCCAGGCTCTTCCAAATGCCGTAGCCAAAGGAGACATTACCGCGTACGGTTTTCTCGCCCCCGCCTACGTAGATCACATTCGGGTCGTAAGTGCTCACGGCCACGGCGCCAATCGAACCGCCAAAGTAGCCGTCGGAGATGTTTTCCCAGCTTTGCCCGCCGTCTTCGCTGCGCCAAACACCGCCGCCGGCGGAGCCAAAGTAGTATAAGTTGGGTTGCCCGGGTACGCCAGTAACTGCGCAGCTGCGGCCGCCGCGGTAGGGGCCTATGTTGCGCCATTCCAGAGCATTGTAAAGGCTTTGCGAGTAAGAAATAGACTGCGCAATCATTGTTGAGGTGGCAGCCAGCATTGCCATTTCGAGGATAGCTCGTAGTAGTCGCTTTTTCATGCTGTTCTCCAAGTTGTCTATGTTTTCTGGCCAGCAATATAGCGAATTGGGGGTGGATTGCCGAGGGGTAGGTTGGGGTATGATGCCGGGGCGCCTATGTATAGACCGGCTTTTCTTGGGTTTTCCCCAGGCTTGGGCTTGAGATTGAAGAGCGGGGAGAGCTATTAAGCCAGCTCGTCTTGGGGAGCAACAAGCAGCTCTTTGAAGGGGTATTCAAAAATGTGTGTCCCACGCAGAGGCGCAGAAGACCAAAGGGCAGCAATTGCTTCCCTCTCTACTGTTGTGAAAAGAGCTGTCCAGCCAGCTCTTCAAAGACGCGCCGGTCCTCGGCTTCTAGGGGGATGCCTGCCAGCAGCTCTTCTTCTACGTACTGCATCAAGCTGGCTGGGTTGCCGGCCTTCAGCTGCTCTTGGAAAGCTTGTACGGCAGCCAGCGGCAGGCCTGTTAATTCCGCTAATTCGGTGT
>DAPKRP010000619.1:0-2173 GCA_031800515.1 Polyangiaceae bacterium LLY-WYZ-14_1
CCTCGTCGGCCCGCGCCCCGCGCAGGTCGAGGTGTTCTCCGTCGCCACGGAGGTGCGGTTCCGAGCCCTCTCCGAGGCGGAGGTCGTCGCCTATGCGGCGACGGGGGAGGGCATGGACAAGGCGGGGGGCTACGGCATCCAGGGCGGCGCGGCCTCCTTCGTCGCGGCGATCGAGGGCTCCTACACCAACGTCGTGGGTCTGCCGCTGGCGGAGACCGTGGAAGCCCTCGAGGCTCGCCGCGTGCCCCGGCGCTTTTCCGGAGGCACCGGCGAGCCCAGAGGACTCGGATGAGCCGGAAGGACGACGAACAGGAGCCCGTGGTCGATGGGGAGGCCATCGCGGAACGCCTCGCCGAGGTGCGGCGACGCATCGACGCCGCTGCCCGCTCCGCGGGGCGGGACCCGTCGGAGGTCACCCTGGTCGCCGTCTCGAAGACCATGCCGGCGGCGGCGGTGGCCGCGGCCTGGGCCGCCGGACAGCGGGTGTTCGGCGAAAACTACGTTCAGGAGCTCGCCGGCAAGGCGGCGGCCCTCGGCGGCGCTGCCGGGGATGCGGCCTCCGCCGCCGGTGCCCCGCCGGGACTGATCTGGCGCTTCATCGGCCACCTCCAGCGGAACAAGGCGAAGGATGTCGTCCGGGTGGGGGCGACCGTCGATACCGTCGACAGCCTGCGCCTCGCCGATGCCCTGGTGCGCCGGATCCCCGAGGGCTCGCCGCCCCAGGAGGTCTTGGTCGAGGTCAACATCGGCCGGGAGCCGCAGAAGGCGGGGGTGCTCCCGGAGGACCTGCCGAGCCTCCTCGCCGGGCTCGCCGAGCGGCCCACGCTCCGCTGCCGGGGCCTCCTGGCGGTGCCGCCAGCCGCCGACGATCCCGAGGCGAGTCGACCTCATTTTCGACGGCTCGCCGAGCTCGCCCGAACCGCGGGCCCGAGCCCCCTGCCGGAGCTCAGCATGGGCATGACCCATGACTTCGAGGTCGCCATCGCCGAGGGTGCGACCATGGTCCGACTGGGCACCGCGATCTTCGGAGCCCGCCCCCGGAAGACCTGAGGCGAGATCGTCCCGGAGGGTTACGTTGAGCGACCCTCTTCGTCTTCCCGGCGGGTGCCTCGGTGCGGTTGGAGCTTCCGGGCGGCTTCCTCCCCGAGCTCCCGGGACCGGTGGGTCGCCGCCTCCACCGCGTTCATCAGCGTCGTCCGGAGGCCGCCTCCCTCGAGGGTGTGGAGGCCGGCGATGGCGGTGCCTCCGGGGCTCGTGACCATGTCCTTCAGCGTCCCGGGGTGGGCGCCCGTCTCGAGGAGCAGCTTGGCGCTGCCGAGCACGGTCTGCGCGGCCAGGAGCTGGGCAGCCCCCCGATGCAGCCCGACTTTGACCCCGGCGTCGGCCAGGGCCTCGATGATGAGGAAGACGTAGGCGGGGCCAGAGCCGCTGAGCCCGGTCACCGCGTCGAGGAGGGTTTCGTCGAGCACCACCGTCTCCCCGACGGCGGCGAAGATCTCCTGGACGGTCCGGACATCCTCGTCCGTCGCCCGCTGGCCTCCGGAGATGGCGGCCGCCCCCGCATCGACCAGGCTCGGCGTGTTCGGCATCACCCGGACGACCCGTACCGCCTCCGGGAGGGCGGCCTCTAGGGCCACCAGGGGGACCCCCGCGGCGATGGATACGGCGAGGGTGCCGGGGCGCGCCGCCTCGGCCACCTCCGGTAGGATCCGGTCGAACACCTGGGGCTTCGTCGAGAGGATGACGATCTCGGCGGCCTCGACGGCGCTGCGGTTGTCCCCGGACGTGCGGACGCCGTGGGCCTCCTCGAGCTCCTCCCGCCGGTCCCTCCGGGGGTCGGCGCAGATGATCCGTTCCGGTGGAAAGCGACCGGAGCGAAGAAGCCCCCGGACGATGGCGCCGGCCATGTTGCCGGCCCCGACGAAGGCGATGGTCGGGGGGTCCTTGGTGCTCTCCATGCGGGATCACGATACACGGTGGAGCGATGAAGTCCCCCGCCGAAGAGCTGCGGCAGCGCCTGCTGGCCTATCGGAGCGCGGTGGCCCGGGCCCGGCTCGAGGCCCTCGTCTCCGACGGGGAGGCGGATCGTCCGGATCCCACCGGTGCGGTGCTTCGCGGTTGCGCTCGGGCCCGGGCGGCGTTGGCCTCGGACGAGGCCCTCGACCTGCTCGAC
>DAPKRP010000620.1:0-2575 GCA_031800515.1 Polyangiaceae bacterium LLY-WYZ-14_1
GGGCCAGCTGGTCGACCCCGTCCCGGGCGTAGCTACCGTCGGCCCGCCGGGTCGCACCGAAGTTCCGCCACTGGTGCCCGTAGACGGGCCCGAGCTCCCCCGGGGGGCGACCGAAGCGGGCCGTCTGCTCCGGCGTCGCCCATTCGTCCCAGATGGTGACTCCAACCTCCTGGAGGCTGCCCACGTGGGTCTCCCCCCGGAGAAACCACAGGAGCTCTTGGGCCACGGAACGAAAGTGGACCTTCTTGGTCGTCAACAGGGGGAAGCCGTCGGCCTCCAGGTCGACCCGCAGCTGCCAGCCGAAGATGGCGCGGGTGCCGGTGCCGGTGCGGTCGGGTCGAGGCCGGCCGCGTTCGAGAATGGTCTCCAGCAGCTCGTGGTAGGCGCGCACCCGGGGGACTGTATCCCTCGAAGACGTCCGGTTCAGCCCCGGCCCGCCACGACGTCGACCAGCACGTCCCGTAGCTGGCGCCGGGCGAAGGGCTTTTCCAGGAAGCCGACGGCCCCCCGGCGGACCAGGGCTTCCACCCGTTCATTCCGGCTGTAGCCGGAGCACACCACCACCCGAACCCCGGGGTCGATCTGCTGGAGACGGGCGAAGACCTCCTCCCCGTCCATCCCGGGCATGATCATGTCCAGGAGCACGACGTCGATCTCCCCCGCCCCCGCCTGGCCGTAGACGTCGAGGGCTTCGGCGCCGGAGCTCGCCCGGAGCACCCGATGGCCCAGCGTCTGGAGCAGCCGCCCCGTCGACCGCTGAACGTCCGGCTCATCGTCGACGACCAGCACGCTCAGGGCCTCGCCGGGGAGCGCGTCGACCCGCCGATTCCCGATCGGGGTCGGTCGAGGCGCGGGCCCAGCCTCCGCCTCCGGCGCCATGGGGAGGGGAAGATGGAATCGAACCGCCGTCCCCTCCTTTGGAACGCTGTCGATCAGGACGGCGCCCCCGTGCCCCCGGGCGGTGCCGTAGACCATGGAGAGCCCGAGGCCCGTGCCCTCCCCGGGGGGCTTCGTGGTGAAGAAGGGCTCGAAGGCGCGAAGCCGGGTCGATTCGTCCATCCCGCGTCCCGAGTCCTTGACCGTCAGGCAGACGTAGCGGCCGGTCTCGAGATCCGGATGATGCCGCGCGTCGTCCGGCGAGATCTCGACGACCTCGGCGGAGAGGCCCAGCCGACCGACCCCGTCCATCGCGTCGATGGCGTTGAGGCACAGGTTCATCAGGGCGTGGCTGAGCTGGTTCGCGTCCCCGAGGACGGCGGGGAGGTCGGGGGCAGCGTCGATGACGATCCGCACCTGCTTCGAGACCGTGCGCCGGAGGAGGTCCGCCACCCGGCCGAGGAGGCCGTCGACGTCGACGGGCTCTCGACGGAACTTGCCCTTACGGGCGAAGCCCAGAAGGTTCCGGGTGAGCTCGGCGCCCCGCTCCGCCGATTGGAGCATGCGCTCGAGGTCCCCCCGGACCGAATCGTCCAGGCGGCGGTCCGCCAGCGTCGCGCTCGCCAGGCCGACGATCGCGCCGAGCACGTTGTTCATGTCGTGGGCGACGCCGCCGGCCAGGGTGCCGACCGCTTCCATCTTCTGAGCCTGCCGCAGGCTGAGCTCGAGGGTCTCTCGTTCCGCCTGGGCCCGTACCAGGGCGGAGCGGTCCCGGAAGGTCGCCACGGTCAGGCTCTCGCCGTCGAGCTCGATGTGGTTCACCCCGAGCTCCACCGGGGCGACCCGGGCTTCCCGGGTCTTTACGAAGAGCTCCCCGTCGAGGGTGGTCGCGGCCCCGCCCGCGCCCCGGTCCGGGTCGAACAGGCGTTCCAGGGTGGCCCGGGCGCCGGGGGCGAGATGGCTCCAGGCGAACAGGTCGTCGACGGGCACCCCGCGGAGGGCGGCCGGGCCGGAGCCGAAGAGGCGCGCCGCGGCGCCGTTCGCTTCGACGATGCGTCGGGATGGCGGCGAGACGAGCACGATGGCGTCCCGGGAATCCTCGAACAGGGTGCGGTAGCGGCGTTCGCTCTCCTGGGAACGCACGACCAGCGCGCGGTGCTGGAACTCCCGCTCTTCCAAGGCGTGCTCGGCGACGACGCGCCGGGTCACGTCCACCAGGGTCAGCAGCTGTCGGCGGGCGCCGTCGTCGAGGACCAGAGCCGCGGATTCGAGCTGGACGTAGGCGGCCTCCGAGCCACCCGCCCGCCAGAGCTCGACTTCGAGGCCCGTTCGCGCCCGCGGGTCCCGCGCCGCGTCCGTGTCCCCCAGCAAGCGGCGGACCCCATCCGCCTCGTGCACCGCGACGAGACTGGAAAAGTCCATGCCCCGAAGCACCTCCAGGGGGCGCTCGAGGAGGCGCTCCGCCGCCTGGTTCGCTTCCTGGATCAGGCGGTCCTCCCCGAGGAGCAGGTAGGCGACGGGCGCCTGGTCGAAGAGTTGGAAGTAGCGATCCCGGGAGCGCTCGAGGGCCGCCTGGGTGTGACGGAGCTCTTCGTTCTGCACCTCGAGCTCGGCCTGCTGGACCCGGAGCTCTTCGAGCAGGGTCTCGAGCTCGAGCTTCGGCACCATGCCGCTGACCGTCCCGCCCACCCGGGGCGCC
>DAPKRP010000621.1:0-5537 GCA_031800515.1 Polyangiaceae bacterium LLY-WYZ-14_1
CTCACGAATGGCTCTCTGACTTTTTGCTGGTTCAGCTCGGTGACTGCCGCATCCGGATTCGCTTAGCGGCGGCGAGCGATCGCTCGCACCCAGCTCTCCTGGGCGGCGTTCTCGATCGTGAGGCGCTTCGCGTCGGGGCGGCGACGGGCGGCGCGGACGGCGGTGATCGCCTCCTCCGGGGGCACGCCGCGGTCGACCAGGAGCCGGGCCGCGACGAGGCCGGTGCGGCCAAGGCCGCCTTTGCAGTGCACGACGACGAGCGCGCCCGCGTCCAGGCGCGCGTGGAGCGCCGGGCCGTCCCGGTCGCACCACCGCGCCTCCCAGGCCGGGTCGGGCACGCCCTGATCGACGATCGGCAGGTGCCACCAGGCGAGGCCGGCGGCCCCGGCCCGCGCGCCGAGATCCGGCACTCGGAGGTCCGTGAGCTCCTGCGCCTCGACCAGTGTCACGAGCGTGTCCGCCCCGGCGTCGGCGATCGCGGCGAGGTCGGCTTCGAGGTCCCGGGACCAGCCCCCGGTCATCGCCGTCGGCTGGACCTTGCCGGGGCAGAAGGTCATCCCGATCCGCCCTCCGCCCGCGGCGGCGACGACGTCGATCTCGAGGGGGTGGGTCTCGCTGGTGCGCACCGCCGCGAATCTAAGCCCCGGGCCACCGCGCGGTACCGCGTGGACGCGTTCGGTCGCTTCACACGGCTCGGCGACGCCGAGCTCGGCTCAGGCTGCCTCTGCCCCGAGCCAACCGCGGAGGACGTCGATGAGGTCGGGGTGGTCGAGGAGGTCGAGGTGACCCATCCGCAGGCCGACCCAGGTGTGCTCCTTGGGAAAGGAAAGGGAGCGGCTGGGCGTGGTCGGGTCGATGCCGAGGGCGCTTCGTACGGGAACGAGGCCGTCGCCACGGAGGCGGTCGTCGATGGTGTTGCGGGTTCCACCGAGGCTGGCTGCCGCCGCGAAACAGGCCACCCCGGAGGGTAGCGGGACGTCCAGAGATCCCCCGTCCCGGGAGGCCGCCACGCGACCGTTTCGGAGGTCGATGATGCCCTGGCTTCTCCGTGTGGTCAGCCGCCGAATGGGCGCCGAGTAGGGGCTGACGCCGAGGGCGACGTCGACCGCCGAGCCGACCTGTTCCGCCGGGCTTCCCCGATGGGGACTCCCCAGGGTCACCAGGCGGTCGAGCCGGTCGCGCCACCGGAAACCATCCGATTCCGCCGCGTGGACCGCGCTTCGGGCGACCAGACCTCCCATGCTGTGACCGACGAGGGCGAGGGAGGCGACCGGGACGGGCCAGGCCTGGACCGCGGCGTCGAGGAGCGCGGCGAGCCCCCGGCCGTTCTCCGGGATCGGGCGCCCCGTGTTGTAGCGAAGGTGCAGGGCGGTGAACCCGAGCTCCTCGGCAAGGGCCGCGACGCGGTCGGTCCCGCGACGACCCCAGCACCGCTCGTCCACGCAGAGCCCGTGGACCAGCACGAGGAGCCGGTCCCCACCGGGAAGGGCACCCGCTGGGCCTTGGACGTCGAGGCGTTCTCCCCGGTGACGCAGCTCCGTCGGCGTGGCGAGGGGGTTTCCCGAGTCCGCCAGGTAGTCGCCGTATACGCCGTTCAGCACGGCGACCAGGTCGTCCCGACGAGCGGAGCGCGAATCGTCGGCGACCTCTTCGGTCGCTGCCTGGGAGGCGAGGGTACCGAGACCGGCGTCCACCGCCGACCCGACCAGACGGGCCGTCCCACGAACGGTCGCGTAGACGAGCCCGGTGAGCCCCCCGGTTCGTTCCGGCGCCGCCGGCCCGACGGGCAGGGACATCCCCAGGATCGTCCGGTGCATCTGCTCGACGACATCGGTGACCCCGGTCGTCGCGTCGACCATCGCCCGGCCGAGACCCCGCAGGTCCTCCGCCTCTCTCTGGGTGATCCGCCGGCTCGCCATTCGCGCGCCTTGTATACCGTCTTCGACGAGGTTGCGGGTGACCGGCGCCGAACTGGGCGCCGCGCTCGCCGACTATCGGCAGCAGCGGGCGGGTCGTTTGCCGTCGGACCGTGGCTCGCATCCGGCCACCCGACGGCGCGCATCGAGCTCGAACCGGCAGCAGTCCTCGAGCGCTTCCCGCAGCTTGGCTCGTCCCCGCTGTACGCGCGACTTCATCCCGGAGAGGGAGGTTCCCACCATCTCGGCAGCCTCTTTCTGCGTGCGCCCTTCTAGCTCGGTCAGGGTGAGCGCTTCCCGGTAGGGCGACGGCAACATCGCGACGAACAGCGCCACGTAGCCCGCCACCTCGCGCTCGACGTCGCGGTCATCGAGGTCCTCCGGGACGACGGCCTCTTCCGAAGCGTCCCACCTGGCCTGCGGATGTCGCGACCTCGCCCGTCCGTGATCCGCGATCGCGCTTCGGGCCACCTGGTAGATCCATGGCCCGAGGCGTTGGTCATCGCGCAACGCCGCGAGCCCGCGCTGAACGCGGAGAAGAACCTCCTGGATGACGTCGTCGACGTCGACCTCGCGTACCCGTTTGGCCACGAAGGGACGCAGCTTGGACTCGAGCCCTCGCCAGCCTCGGCCGCCTACCAGGTCCTTGGGGTCGACGTCTGCGATCACGACGCGTCGTCCGTTCCGTCGAAGGATGGCGCCACGTTCGCTCCGTCGGGCTTGATCGCCTCGATCGTGGCGGAGGCGACGTAGTCTTCGATGTTCTTCCCCGGCATCCAGTCGCGGATGAACGCGCGGCTTTCCGGCTTCACGGTCACGCGGATGTCGGCGAAGCCGGCCTCCCCGAGCAGCCGCTCGACGGTGGCCACGTCGGTGGCGCCGGCGATGCACCCGGTCAGCGCAGCCACGTCGTTCTGCACGGACTGGGGCAAGGCCCGGATGGCCACGACGTCGGCGATCGCCAGGCGGCCGCCAGCCCGCAGCACGCGGAACGCCTCGGCGAAGACGGCCGCCTTGTCCGGGCTCAGATTGATGACGCAGTTCGACAGGATGACGTCGACGCTCTGGTCGGCCACCGGCAGGTGTTCGATCTCCCCCAGGCGGAACGACACGTTGCGTGCTCCGAGCTTGGTCGCGTTGGCGCGGGCCTTGGACACCATGTCCGGCGTCATGTCGACACCGATGACCTGGCCGGTCGGTCCCACCTGCTTTGCCGCGAGGAAGCTGTCGAAGCCCCCGCCGGCGCCCAGGTCGAGCACGGTCTCACCTTCCTGGAGAGCCGCGATAGCCGACGGGTGACCGCAGCCGAGGCCCATGTTGGCGCCTTCTGGCACCGAAGCGAGCTCCTCCGCCGAGTAGCCCAGAGCCAGGCTCGTCTCTTCGCCGGGCCCACCGTTTCCGGGTGCGCAGCATCCGTGGGAGGTACCTCGGGCGATGCTTCCGTATCGATCCCGCACCGCGGCGCGGACGTCGTCTTTCCTATGCTGAACGGACATGTTCCTGATCTCCTGCTCTCAGAGGGTCGGTTGAATAACGCTCTGGTCGCCGCTCGGTCGGTTATTTCGAGCGACCCTCCTAACGACGACGACCTCCCGAAAAGGACGCAGCGCACGCCCGAGCCCCTCCCGATCGACGATCAGGTCGGACGGGGGCCCCGCCGGCCGGGTCGCCCCGCCCGGTCGCCCCGGAAGCGGCCGCGCCGGACACCGTGCGTGGCGAGGCGACCCAGGCGTGCGCCCACTGGAGCAGGAAGGTGACCCCCTCCCGGCGCGTCGACCTACCGACGATGGCGGGCTCTTCCTTTTGGGCCGGGGCACGGGGGTTGCTGCCGGCGAACCCGTGAAACGGCCAGGACGAGACCGACGACGACCCCGCTCGTCGGCCCACCCGCCGAGGGAAAGCGGCGGTAGCGCTGGGCGTCCCTGACCCGAGGTTACCGATGACCCCACGGCACCCCACCGCGAGCGCTGCGGCCACCGCGACCGCTCTTCTCATGCCCGCGCTCTTCGCCGCGGCGCCGGTCGCGGCGCAGCCTTCGGCGGACCCATCCGCGGAGCCCGGCGAGAACGGGTCGACGGGGGCATCCTCCTCCGCGGACGACGATGAAGCGACGCCGGGAACCCCCCGAGGCAGGCGCCGCGCCTACCAGCCGAACGGCCCCGCGCGCCGCCTTCCTGTCCTGGACACGGGTCTTCCCCTAGCCGACCCCCCGGTGGACCTCGGCTCCCCGCGCGCGACGTTGTACAACTTGGTCTCGAGCTGCGAGGCAGGTGAGCTCGGGCGGGCGGCGCACTCCCTGGACCTGCGATGGCTCCATCGCGCTCGCCCCGAGGAAGTCGCCCGCCAGCTCTGCTACTTGCTCGACCGTCGGATCGACGTGGACTGGAGCCAGGTCTCCGCCCACCCCGCCGGCATGGCGGAAGGAGCCTCCTTCGACCGGACGCCCCAGGAACCTCGCCAGAACCTGTCCATCGGCACCCTGAGCTTAGACGGCCGACCCGCAGACATCCGACTGCAGCGGCTCCGACCTCCCGGCCGGCCTCCGATCTGGCTCGTCGCCGCCCCGAGCGTCGCCCGAACCTCGGCGCTCTACGCGGCCCACGGCCCTTCCTGGGTCGAACGTCAGCTACCGGAACAGCTGAGCCAGGAGGCGGGCTTCGGTTTCACCGTCTGGGAGCTTCTGTTTCTCCCCCCCTTCTGCGCCATCGGCTTTGCCCTGGTCTGGCTGATGAGCAGCGGCGTATCCCACATCGCCGCGTTGGCCTTCGACTCGGAACGGGTTCGCGATTGGATCGGCCTGATCCGGCCTCCCATCGTCTTGCTTCTGACCCTCACCCTGTTCCGGACGGTCATCGGCGGATGGCTGGAGCTACGCGGGCACCTGGTCTCGATCCTCGTCGAAGGGAGCGCCTTGTTGACGATCGTCGCCATCGGGTGGCTCGTCATGGCGACCATCCAAGGCGTCTCCCGGGCCGTCGTCGGTCGCTATTCCGTTTCGGCGGAGGACGACCAGGCCCAGGACGCTCGGCGGGCCCTGACCCTGAACTCCGCGGCGCGACGGGTGGCGCTGTTCATCGTCGCCGTGATCATGGTCGGGGCCGTGCTCCGTCACCTGGAGCTCGCATCCACGGTGGGCTCTGCCCTCCTGGGCACCGCGGGGGCGATCACCGTGTTCATCGCCGTGGCCGCGCACCGCGTCCTCGGAAATCTGGTGACCGGCGTCCAGCTCGCGGTCACGAAGCCGGTCCGGATCGGCGACAGCGTCGTCTTCGACGGGAACTGGGGGCGCGTCGAACAGATCCGATACACCCACCTGACCGTCCGCACGTGGGACGACCGACGCGTCGTCGTGCCCTTCGACTGGATCAGCTTTCTCCGATCCGTGGACGCCCACCCGGACAGGGCCTGGCCCCGGGACCGAGAGCAGCGGGTGCTCCCGGCGACCTGAGCCTTCCGACGTCGGCACCTCGAGCCGCCCGGAGAAGGGCGGTCCGGATCGACCCCGGGAGCAGGACGGGAGACCCGCGCGCCATCGGCAGGTCGAGCCCCCGCGGAGGCGGAGCCACGCCCCCCGGGTCGTCGACGAAGGCCCCCCTTGTAAGTCCTCAAAGCCCAAGGAAC